>NZ_JBFRTN010000008.1:0-77611 GCF_041474095.1 Vibrio sp. 10N.222.54.A3 | reverse complement strand
CCAATAATAATTATAGGTAATGCATTAATTCATATATACCTAACTTATGCAAATTTTGTTTTTTATGAAAAAAAGACAATGTTTATTTCGCTTGCAACACTGCTAGCTCTTATTGTTAATGTTATCTTTAATGTCTTGTTTATCCCTGTTTATGGTATCGAGGGTGCTGCATGGGCTACAGTTATTGCTTATGCTTGCATGTGCTTATCACATTATCTGCTTTCTACTTATGTATTGAAGCTTAACTTTCTCAGCATAAAGTTGTTCTTTTTTTATATTGTTGGTCTTCTGTTTTCCTATATCATTTTTGTGAAGCTCGAACAGATTATGTCATATTGGATGATGTTGGCTTTTAAGGTTTTATTAACTATCTTTGTTTTGATTTTAATTTGGAATAAGAAAAGTAATTTGGAGTTTGGTTAGGTGGTGGCTTATTATGTTTTTTTCTTAACGTTGACTTTTTTGGTTTTTTTTGAGTTAAACTTGAAGTCAAATTTAAGGGATGTAATTTCAACTATCGCTTTTGTTCTAATTTCTATTTTTGTGGCGGGTAGATATCAACTTGGTATTGATTGGTTGTTTTATTCGGATTTTTACGAAGATCCTAATTCTACTTCTTTATTGATTGAACCAGGGTATTTAATGCTTTCAAAGTTTTTTTCTTATTTTAATGTGCCATTTGTTGTTTTTTATACGATGATTTCTATATTTGGGGTTGTTGTTATTTATAAATTTTTTAACAAGTTGTCACCTTACCCTGTTCTTTGTTTGCTCTTGTATTTTTTAACATCTTTAGCGTTTACGTTCGAAGCTCTAAGGCAGAATATAGCATTGTCAATAATATTATTGGCAGTTTTGTTTTATATTAAAAAGAGAACCAGTTATTATTTTATTGCTGTTTTAATAGCTTCTTTTTTCCATGTTTCTGCACTGTTGATGTTAGTAGTTCCTGTTGTGGTTAAATCTAGATATTTGGTGAAGTATGCGATACCATTATTGTTTATAGGAATGCTCTTAGTTGTTTTAGATATATCATTGATTCGATGGGTGTTCGAGTTCCTTCACTTGATTTTTAATAATGGCTATTCTGCGAAGGTATTACATTACTTATCGGAAACCGAGGGTGTTAATGCTCTTACATTTAGTCTTGTTATTAAAGTTGGTCTGTTCATTGTTGTTTATTATCATAAAGATAAGATTAGTACCGCAATGAGTCACAGGTTGAGTCTTCAAGAATTTGACAAGTTGTTAGGTTTCCTTACCTTGTTCTTGTTAATGTCAGTTTTTTTGGCTGACACTGGAACGTTAATGTCACGTATAGCAAACTACTTTATTCCTATATACTCATTGTTCCTCTCTTATTTGGTTTTTATATATGTAAGAAACTTCGACAGAACGGTAATAGGTTTTTTAATCGTGGCAATTTTTAGTCTGTCATTTTATAGGTTTACTCTAAACTCTTACTTTATTGAACAGTATCTACCTTACCGTAATGTGTTAACCTCTTCTAGTTTACCAAGTAATATTGATGATCGAAAAAGGGTTGATTCTATAGACTTGCACTGGAGCTCTAAATAATGGCGAATATGGTATGAAAGTACTAATAAATGCAGCAAATTTACATGTAGGTGGTGGAGTTCAAGTTGCTGCTTCTTTTCTTTTTGAGTTAAGTGATTACCTATTGCATGGCCAAAAAAGTGCTGAGCAATCTTATGCGGTTTTATGCTCTTCTGAGGTATATAAACAACTTCCTGTCGGGTTTGATGAGTCTGTTTTTGATAGTTTCTCTATTATCAATATTTACGGATTAAAGCAGCCTAATAAAAATATTAAGGATAAGTTCTCTCAGTTTGATGTCTGCTTTACTGTATTTGGGCCACTATACTTTACTCCTAAGTCTGGCGTCCATATCTGTGGTTTTGCTCAAGCTTGGATTGCTTACAAGAAAAACTTAGCATTTAAGCAATTATCTTTTTGGGAGAGGATCAAATCGTTTTTGAAATTTGAGTCACAATGGTATTTTTTCAGAAAGGCAGATCAGCTTGTCGTCGAACAAAGTCACGTAAAGCAAGCTTTGATTACTCAACGCGGAATGCTAGCAAATAAAATTGATGTCGTTGATAATTGTATTTCAAGTATTTACAGGACTCCTTCACTTTGGGAGCCTTTAGCAAACAAACTACCGGATGAAGAAGGTGTAATCTCTTTGGGCTTTTTAGGCCGGGCTTATGCACATAAGAATTTGGCAATTCTACCTGCTGTTAATGAGTTGCTAGCAAAAAAATACGGTCTATCGATTCGGTTTGTTTTCACTCTAACTAACGAGGAGATGGAAGGGCTAGGGTTTGACTTATTACCAAATTTTCATACGATCGGTTCGATAAGTAACGCACAGTGTCCAAGTTTTTATCAGTGGATTGACGCGTTGATTTTTCCTAGTTTGTTGGAGTGCTTTTCTGCGACTCCGATAGAAGCTATGGTTATGAAAACCCCTGTGTTTGCTTCTGATCTTCCTTTTGTTCGAGGAGTTTGTGAGGATGCTATATTTTATTTTGACCCTTTAAATGCTGATTCAATTGCCCAAGTAGTTGCGGCTAACATTAGCACCCCTTCGTCTTTACTTGAACAGGTAGAAAAAGGGTACTTGAAAGTATTGAATATGCCTTCTGCTACCGAGCGCAGTCATAAGTATATTGAGTTAATTACTCTACACAGTTCAGAAAAATAGGTTTTGTATGTTTAAAGATAAAGTTTTGTTGATTACAGGTGGTACTGGCTCATTTGGTAATGCCGTTTTAGACCGATTTTTAGATACTGATATCAAAGAGATCAGGATTTTTTCTCGTGATGAAAAGAAACAGGATGATATGCGCAAAAAGTACAACTCATCTAAGTTGAAGTTTTACATTGGTGATGTCCGTGATTACAACTCTATATTGTCTGCTACGAGAGGAGTTGATTTTGTTTATCATGCCGCAGCGTTAAAGCAAGTGCCCTCTTGTGAGTTTCATCCGATGGAAGCGGTGAAGACAAATGTATTGGGCACTGAGAATGTACTTGAAGCGTGCATCATGAATGAAGTGTCTCGCGTTGTGTGTTTGAGCACAGACAAAGCCGTTTATCCTATTAATGCAATGGGTATTTCCAAAGCAATGATGGAAAAAGTAATCGTAGCTAAATCACGTAATGTAGATCCAGAGAAAACCGTTATCTCAACAACTCGCTACGGTAATGTTATGGCGTCTCGAGGCTCTGTTATTCCTTTATTCCTGCGTCAAATAATGAATGGTGATGCTATCACTATTACAGACCCTAATATGACTCGTTTTATGATGACTCTGAACGACGCAGTAGACCTTGTTTTACATGCGTTTACTCATGGTATCAATGGTGATATTTTCGTTCAAAAAGCTCCGGCTGCGACCATCGATGTTCTAGTACAAGCGTTGAAAACGATTACCTCAAAACCAGAGCATGAAGTTAATGTTATTGGTACTCGTCACGGTGAGAAACTATATGAGGCATTGTGTAGCCGCGAAGAGATGTTTGTTGCTGAAGACCAAACTGGATACTATCGTATTCCCTCTGATAATCGAGACTTAAATTACTCCCAATATGTAGAAGAAGGCGAGCAAGATTTAAGTGTAATTGAAGATTACAACTCTCATAACACAGACCGTTTAGACGTAGATGGCATGATTGCATTGCTTCATAAATTAGACTTCATCGCTGATATTGAAGCGGGTAGCGTTATTGTTCCAGAAGGTGTGTAATGAAAATCTTAGTAACAGGATCTAATGGTTTTATTGGTAAAAATCTGTGCTTTCAGCTGGAAGAGCAAGGCTTTACCGACATCATTAAAATTGGTCGCGATGATTCGGTTGAGCAGCTAAATGACGCGCTTGCGCAAGCCGATTTTATTTACCACTTAGCTGGAGTAAACAGACCAATAGTAGAAGATGAGTTTAAATACGGAAACGCAGACTTAACATCTCATATTGTTGCAACGTTGAAAAAGCTTAATCGTTCAACGTCAATTCTTTTAACGTCTTCAACTCAGGCTGAATATGCTAATCCTTATGGTGAAAGCAAAGCGTTAGCTGAAGAGGCTGTGAGTGAATATGCAAAGCAGTCAAAGGCTAACGTGTATATCTATCGCTTGCCGAATGTGTTTGGTAAGTGGTGCCGTCCAAACTATAACTCTGTTGTCGCAACATTTTGCTATAACGTAGTGAACGATTTACCGATTACGGTAAACGATCCAGATGCTAAGGTAAACTTAGTCTACATCGACACGGTTTGTGAGCATTTTATTCATCACTTAACTAATGATGAACCAAGTGGTGAGCAGTCGATTAAACCTATTTATCCAACCACCGTTGGTGAAATAGCTAACACATTACAAGTGTTTAAAGAGAGCAAAAAATCACTGATTACAGAAAATGTAGGGGCAGGGTTCTTGCGAGCACTTTACTCGACTTACATTAGTTATTATTCACCTGAACAGTTCTCTTATACTGTGCCTGCTTATACCGATCCTCGTGGGGCTTTTTGTGAATTATTAAAAACGAAAGAGGCTGGTCAGTTTTCTTTCTTTACTGCCCATCCTGGTATAACGCGAGGCGGTCACTACCATCACACTAAAAATGAAAAGTTTTTGGTCATAAAGGGTGAGGCGAAGTTTAGATTTGAGAATATCGTAACTGGTGAACGTTATGAGCAAGATGTAACTGGCGATGATTATACTGTAGTTGAGACTGTGCCTGGTTGGAGTCACGATGTGACAAATATTGGTGAGTCAGAGCTTATTGTGATGTTATGGGCTAACGAAATCTTTGATCATGAAAAACCCGACACATTTGCCAAATTACTGTAATTAGGAAAAGAACAATGAAAAAACTAAAAGTAATGTCAGTAGTGGGGACTCGCCCTGAAATCATTCGTTTGTCCCGGGTGTTGGCTATGTTAGATCAACACTGTGAGCATGTATTGGTACATACTGGTCAGAATTATGACTTTGAACTGAATGAAGTATTCTTTAATGATTTAGGCGTACGAAAACCGGATTACTTCCTTAATGCAGCTGGTAAAAACGCTGCAGAGACAATAGGCCAAGTTATTATTAATGTCGATCGAGCCTTAGAAGAAATCCAACCCGATGCCATGTTGGTGTTAGGTGATACTAATTCATGTTTGTCGGCGATTCCTGCTAAGCGACGTAAAGTACCAATATTCCATATGGAGGCTGGTAATCGTTGTTTTGACCAACGTGTTCCTGAGGAAACAAATCGTCGCATTGTTGATCATACCGCGGATATTAATTTGACATATAGTTCCATCGCTAGAGATTATTTATTGGCTGAAGGGCTACCTGCTGATCGTGTGATTAAAACAGGTAGTCCAATGTTTGAAGTGCTTAATCATTATATGCCTCAGATTGACGCATCGGATGTGTTATCCCGTTTGGGGTTACAGCAAGGTCAGTTTTTTGTTGTAAGTGCTCACCGAGAGGAAAATGTTGACTCACCAAAACAATTGGCCAAGTTAGCTGAAACACTTAATAACGTAGCTGACCATTATGGGCTACCTGTAATTGTTTCTACTCACCCTAGAACCCGTAATAGAATTGAAGCTCAAGGTATTGAGTTCCATAAAAATATTCAATTACTGAAGCCTTTAGGGTTTCATGACTATAATCACCTACAGAAGAACTCCAAAGCCGTACTATCAGATAGTGGCACGATCAATGAGGAATCTTCGATAATGAACTTCCCAGCTCTGAATTTGAGAGAGGCTCATGAGAGACCTGAGGGCATGGAAGAAGCTTCTGTAATGATGGTTGGTTTGAGCGTCGAGCGAGTCATGCAAGCTCTTGAAATTTTGGAATATCAACCTAGCGGTCATGAGCGTTTGCTTCGCCCTGTTTATGATTACAGCATGCCCAATGTGTCAGATAAGATGGTGAGAATCATACATTCTTATACGGATTACATTAAACGAGTCGTTTGGAAAGAATACTGATGCGTTTAGCTTTAATTATTGACGATTACCTTCCCCATAGTACTCGCGTTGGAGCTAAGATGTTTCATGAGTTGGCTCTTCAACTCAAAGATAATGGGCATCAAGTTACAGTCATAACTCCTGACTCTAGTCAGCTTTCCTCTTTTGTGGAAAGTGATATTGATGGCGTCCAGGTGTGGAGCTTTTCAACCGGAGAAATAAAAGGCGTAAATAAACTAAAGCGTGCAATAAATGAAAGTTTGCTCTCTCTGAATGCGTGGAAGGCTATTTCCAGTAAGGTAAGTAAGACCACTTTTGATGGTGTCGTTTATTACTCGCCATCGATATTCTTTGGCGGTTTGGTTAGAAAAATTAAACTGCGTTGCGAATGTCCTGCGTATTTAGTGCTGAGAGACTTATTTCCTCAATGGGTTATTGATTCAGGGATGATCGAGTCAGGGTCCTTGATTGAACGCTACTTTCGATATTTTGAAAAATACTCTTATGACCAAGCGGATATGATTGGTGTAATGTCTGAACGGAATCAACAAGTGTTCAATGACATGTTGCCACTTGACTATCCTACCGAAGTTTTAAGGAATTGGGCTGCTCTCGAGCCTTACAAAGGTAAAAGTTCAGATATAAGACGTAAGCTGAACCTTGAAAATAAAGTTATCTACTTTTATGGTGGGAATATAGGTCATGCTCAAGATATGGCTAACTTATTGAGGTTAGCTAAATCAATGAAATTTCATACAGAAGCTCATTTCTTATTTATTGGTCAGGGGGATGAAGTTGAATTGATTAATAACATGGCCGAAGACTGGGAGTTAGATAATTTTTCTTACTTGCCTTCAGTGAGTCAAGATGAGTTTAAAGCTATTTTATCTGAGGTTGACATAGGGCTTTTCTCGTTATCTCCAGCACATACAGCGCATAATTTCCCAGGAAAGCTACTCGGCTATATGGTTCAATCATTGCCTATCTTAGGGAGCGTGAATCTAGGAAATGACCTAATGGATTTACTACATGAAAACAGTGCGGGTCTAATTAGCGTAAATGGTGATGACGGTCATTTGTTGGAAAATGCGATAAAACTATATAAGAGTGAGAAATTAAGACAACAAGTTGGCGAGATGGGGTATGAGTTATTGAAAAATGAGTTTTCTGTATCAACGATAGCATCAACAATAACTGGACAATTATCTATCCGCCAATAAAGTGGTGTGACATCTGCTAGATGTTGTTTTGCATAATTTGTTATTCATTAACTTTCAGCATTGATCCAGGCACTATATTCCTCAGTAGACACAAAAGTTATTTTTAACATAACATTTGTGTCTACTGAGGCTTTCGCTAAGTATTATTAATTCTGTTTTTTTATCGAGCGTAGAGACCTTATAGTAGCTGTAATCTTCCACACATTACTTAGTAATAATAGGTAGATTGAAAAGAACCCTAAAAATACGTAAAGCATAATGTATTCAGGTACTCCAACCATTTCACTATAAATTCCAATACCAGCATATAGACTAGCTATTGAACAAATTACGATTAGAGTTTGCGTGGACGTAAGTCCTAGTCGTTGAAAAATATGGTGTAAATGTTCACGATCTGGTTTGAAAGGAGAGTCTCCTCGTCGAATGCGTCTAATCATGATCGAAGCCATATCCATCAATGGTACGGCTATAAGCCATAGTGCTGTTACTGGTCGAAGAGGTGGTTTAGTTCCGTTTTGGCTAGAGAGTAATAGTAACCAAATAACAGTAAACCCAATAAGCATACTCCCGGCATCCCCCATAAACACTTTTCTTTTTCGGCCAAATGCGCCTAAGTTCAATAATATATATGGGACAATGACTACAACTAGAACAAGACAAATGTAAGCTAAACTGAATTGGCCATCATAGTTCAACATTATTCCTAGACCACCAAATGTAACTATGGACAAGCCTCCAAGAAGCCCATCAATACCATCGACCATATTGAAAGCATTTATAGCACCTACCACAGCCAGTACAGTGACAAAATAGCCGAACCAACCAAGAGTTACCACTTCGCCAGAGCCAAAGATGTCTCCAATAGTAGTTAGTTCAATACCCCCTAACACCATCATGGCAACCGAGAGACCAGCTTGGATAACGAAGCGAAGTTTAAAGCTTAAGTCAAATTTATCATCTAATGCACCTATACCAACGAGTAAGAGAATACAAACAGCATAAAGCTCGGTGTTTGGTAGAATATTTGGATTATTAAATAAAAAGTAAAGTATTGAAATGCAGATCGAAATCCCTCCAACTAGAGGAACAGCTCCGTTGTGCAGTTTTCGGTCATTAGGTTTGTCTACTAAACCGATCTTCTTAGCGAACTTACGCATGACAAACATGGTTGCAAGAGAAAAGAAAAATAGAAAAGAGAGATCAAGAAAAGGAATGAGCACAGTAAAGCCTAATAATTTATGTTGTCATGAATTTTAAAGTAATTAGGTTCTAGATAAAAGAGTAACACTAAATCTACGTGATCTACTTATGTTAATCATCATAACTGATAGCAACGTAAGCCAGAGTTTGTTCAATATCATGTAAATAGGGCTATGGGAGTTTGTGGTTTTCAATACAAGGTGAAATGCAATACGATGCACCTTGTTTGGAAGCCGGACTGCTAAAAGTTTACAAATCACACAACATAAGTGAGATGTGCTGTGATAGTATCTCATTGTTATTAAATTTGATGTTTTGAGAGATTTAAAGTGAATCCGCAATCACAACCATACGCCGCTATGAACCAGACAACATCCACGAGAAATCATGAAATAGACTTTCGCGAGCTTTTAAAGGCATTGTGGGATGGTAAGTTAATTATATTTTTAATTACTACTTTTGGTACCCTTGCTAGTGTTATTTTTGCACTGTCAGCTCAAGAGTGGTGGTCCTCAAATGCTAAGATCACAAAGGCTCAACCTCAAGATATTGCGGCATACCATCAACAAGTTAAGCAATTTCAACCTGTTTTCAATGTTTTTCAAGAAGACGGAACTGTTTTGGTTAGCAAAGAATTGGATGAGTTGGGAGATTCTAGAGTTCTATTTCAACGGTTTGTGAACGCTTTCAATTCTACTAACAACAAGCGAGTTTTTTTGGATGGCAGCGTAGAATTTCAGCAATTTAAGTCTAACTTCTTCTCAGGCAGCTCAGAGATAACCGAAGATTCCGTTAGGTCTTTATACTCAGGTTGGTTTAACAGAATTACTGCATTCATAGCAAATAAAGGTGATCGCACTTCACCTTACTTTGTCAACTTCCAGACAACTACTAAAGAAAGTAGTTTTGACCTGCTAACGTCTTATATATCCTTTACTGAAGCTCAAATTAACCAAGACGCATTTAACAACTTACAGGCGGTTATAAACGGCAAGAGGAATGAGTTGGTTCAACAAAAGCGAATGTTAGAAACTCAGGCGAAGAGCCAGCTTTTGGTCGAAACAGAGCGGACTCGGTATGCTTTGGGAATAGCACGAGCTGCAGGAGTAGAACATCCCATTCAAACGGGAAATGAGAACGAAATATTTGGTATCGATTTAGGTTTTAAAGGCTTGGAAGCAAAGGCTAAAACGTTAGAATTATTAAAAAATTTGAGCGTTATTGAACCTCGTTTACAACAGATCGAAGCTAAATTGGATATGTTGAACAATCTAAAAATAGATCGTGATGTTGAATTTCAAACCTTTCGTTTCTTAGAGAGTGTGGAGAAACCTATTACTCGAGATAAGCCTAAACGAGCTCTGATTGTTCTGATTGGCATAATACTGGGTGGATTATTTGGTGTCGCGATTGTGTTAATGCGTTTTTTATATAGGAAAGGGTATTAGTTTTAAGTTCGAGCTAGTAGTACTTGACTATTAGCTTTTCTTTAAATGAGGTGTCACTAACAGAAGCAATTACCTAAATGATTCATTAAAGGTATTGCTTATGATTTATCCATTTACTTGATTGTGGTTATTATCTATGATGATCAATCAGTTGTTTAAGCTGAGCAACTGATTGAGGGTGTAAAACTTACCCTCTACATATAAACGTTTATATTAATGGAAATCATTATGAAAAAGATGGCTCTAGCAGCTGCATTAGCAGTTAGCTTCTCAGGTGCTGCATTCGCAGCAGAAGAAACAGCGGCAGCTGGTTCAAGTACTGGTACAGCAGCAGGCACTGGTGCATCTGCAGCAGCAGCTGGCACAGCAACAACCGTTGCAGTTGCGACAGCAGCAGTAGCAGCAGCGGCAGCAGTAGCCGTTGCTTCTAACGAAAGCGGCGCAACAACAACTACTACTACTAACTAATTTATTGTTAGAGTATGTTCAAAACCATTTTGTGTGAAAGCATAAAGTGGTTTTTTTATATCAGATTTTCATATTGGACATCAGCAACAAGATTGCTAGGAAGCAGAACTCATCATGCTTAAACCTCTAATCATATCCCTTGGTCTTTTTCTTGCTGGTTGTTCTCAGCAGTTTCAAGACGTCAATTCCACTTTTGATGAAGCCTTTTTTGGAAGCTCTGATGTTGAGCTGTCGAAGGAATACATTCAAAACTTACCTTATTCGAGCATTTATGCAGAAGTGAATGACCAAGGTAAAATCTTCATGGTCTTAGCGTACGTCGGTGAAAACCCGCAAACGGGCGCAGAACAGTTAAAGTGGATGTCTTCTGACAAAGCGATGATCGTCACTGAAAATGGACGTGTCGTACAAACGCTGTTGCTTCCTTACGAAAACCTTTCTGGTTTGGCATTCCAACCGTTAAATACATTCTCTTCTGGAAACAATTCGTCAGCAGATTCTTCTTCTGCGTTTGATGTGTCTGCCAACCCCGGAGCTCAAAAGTGGCAAGCGGTTTACGACTGGCAACCTAACTATCGATTCGGCTATAAAGCGAACATCACCCGAACGTATGCGGGAAATGACACGGTTGAAACTCCGTTAGCGTCTATCGATACCAAGAAATTCCAAGAAAAAATTCAATTCCCAATATTAGAACAAGACATCACCAACGAATATTGGGTCGACAGCAAAGGCAAAGTGGTAAAAACCATACAGTATTTAGGCCCTGATATGACAAGGCTTGAGTTAACCGTCCTTAAGCATTATCAAAGCAATTAACGAACAGGGTAATGAACTAAAATGATGAATTATATGAGTCATACATCAAAAATGATGGGACGTCGGTTGCCATTGGTGAGAACTTTATTAACGATGAGAGCTCTGTTAATGATGAGCGCTTTGTTTGCTTTGAGCTCTGCTTCTGCGGCATCTAACGTTGTTACGCCTTCGGTTAAGACAACAATCGAGCTTCCTCTTCAAGGTGTGACGCTTGAGTATAAAGCTAATGTTCGACTGCTTCGTGTATTAGACGACGCAAACGCGAATGCGAGCTCTAACGCTAACGGTACTATTGGTTACTTCCCCCTTTCGGCTCAACTGTTTGATATAACCAATACTGAAGCGACTGCAGTTACTGGATTTAAAGAAGCTAACCAAGCTATCGAAGCCAAAAAGCGCAATGTACTGAACCAGCTTGAAGCTTTCGCAGTAGAAGAGCCAGAAGCAAACTTAGTGCGCCAACAGTTAGCCTCTTTCCAATATCTCAATCGAGTTTTTATTGAGCTAGACCGTAATGCCGTTATCTCTCAATCAGATAAGAACCCACTGCTTGTTTCAAGTTCTCATACTAACAAGCCGTCAGACAGTCAAACTCAAGCCTTTTCTCTGTACTTACCACAACGACCAACATCCATTCAGTTGATGGGCGTAATGAAAGAGTCAGTAACAATGAATCTGATTGAGCATGGAATGTTGAATGATTATCTCGATGCATTGCCGAACGGCTTTATTGGTGAATCTGCAGATAAAAGCGTGGCGTATGTCGTCCAGCCAGATGGCGTGGTGCAAACCATTCAATATGCATACTGGAACGAACAGCCGGTTTACTTAGCACCAGGTGCCATCGTATTTATGGCGTTCTACTCTTTGCCATCGGAATACTCAACGTTGAACCAAGATATTGTCGATTTGCTACGTCATAAGGTTGGCCTGTAATGCTGAAACAGAAATCATTCCCTCTATCGGCAGTGTGTGCATCGGTTACCTGTGCTTTATTAATGACCAATAGCATGTCGACTAGAGCAGAAACAATCATTGATTCCTCTTCAATTCGAGCAGAAAAATCCCCATTCGATGATACTGAATACAGAACATCGCAAATGAACTTTGGTGGTGTTGGCTTGATGCAAATGCCAACAGGCCGAATGGCCCCAGAAGGTGAGTTCAACCTTAGTGCATCGTTCAATAACGAGTATTATTTTTATAACGTTAGCCTGCAATTGATGCCTTGGTTAGAAACCACCATTCGTTACACACAAACACAAGATGTACTTTATAGCGGGGATAATGCTGGGGACCCTAATTGCTCTGCTGATAATTTTAGTGGTTGTAACACGCACGCTGACAAAGGCATCGATTTTAAAGTTCGCTTAATCGAAGAAGGCTACTATTTGCCAGAGTTTTCTGTCGGAGTACGTGACTTCGGTGGAACAGGATTATTTGATGGCGAATTTGTCGCGGCGAGTAAACGATTTGGCCCGCTTGATGTCACGTTAGGCATGGGCTGGGGCTACATGGGCACCAGTGGTAATTTCACCAATCCGTTCTGTAAAGCCAGTGATAAATTTTGCGAGCGTGAGTCAGATACAAAAGGTAGAGGTGGTATGGTCGATTTTGAGCGCTGGTTCAAAGGCGATGCGGCAATCTATGGTGGTTTAGAATATCAAACGCCTTATAAGCCATTAACGCTTAAGCTTGAATATGACAGCAATGACTATTCACAAGATTATCCCGTAACGAATGGTGCTGCGGTTATGACGCAGCATACCCCTTGGAATGTGGGCGCAGTGTATCGTTTTACTGATTGGGCAACGGCAAAAGTCAGTTATGAGCGTGGTGATACTTTAACCCTTGGCTTCGATCTTTCTACCAACTTCAATGAAATGTATTCTGTGTGGCGAGATACTGAAACAGCAGAATTGCGCCCAAGCGATGTCGAGACGGTTGATGATATTGATATGGCTGCCCTCGCGGAAGAGCTAGAAACGATCGCGGGCTATGAACAAGCGCAAATCTTGGTCGACGATAACAGCATTGTGGTAAAGGGTACTCAGGTTAAATACCGAGACAGAGATATCGCCCTTGAGCGCGGTGCGACCGTGATTGCCAACGCGGTCCCGAGTTACATAGACACCTACAAAATCATTGAAAACGACAAATCGTTGGAACTCACCGAGACAACGGTAGATGCCCAAGCGTTCAAAGCGGCAGCTAACAATAGTTATCTCAATGCTCAAACCAGTGATGCAACCGATACTCACGAATTAGAACGCAAGAAATCCGTTATCTATCATGATGGACGTGAGCGATTCGATGTGTCGATTTCACCAAATCTCGCTCAATCGTTCGGCTCGGCTGAAAACTTCTACCTATACAGTTTGGGTTTATACACCAATGCTTCGTTCTGGGCGTTAAACAATGTTGAACTGTCGGGCTCTTTGTACGTTAACTTAGTCGATAACTACGACAAGTTTAACTATACCATCCCATCAGACGGCACTGACCAAACGCCAAGGGTAAGAACCTTGTTCCGCTCTTATGTTGATGATCCGGTTCGTTTAGCCCGTTTACAACTGACGTGGTTTGAAGACTATGGCAGTGGTATCTATACCCAAGCTTACGGCGGTTACCTAGAGAGCATGTTCGCGGGTGTGGGTGGCGAAATCCTGTATCGTCCATTCAACCAAAACTGGGCCATTGGTGCAGACATGACAGCAATAAGCCAGCGCGATCCTGAAAGTTGGTTCGGCACGTTTGATGAAGAGATCCAAGTTAACCCAGATGACAGCAGCCGAACGTACAAAGTGATTGATAAGGGCACAACGGGCTTCATCACCGGTTACTACACCCCACAATGGGACTTCTTGAGCGATACCTTGCTTAAAGTGGGCTTCGGTAAATTCCTGGCGGGTGATATCGGGACTCGTGTCGATTTCTCTAAGCAGTTCAAGAGCGGTGTTATCGCTGGTGCCTTTGTTAGCTTAACCGACATGACCACCGAAGAATACGGTGAAGGCAGTTACACCAAAGGCTTTTACGTATCGATTCCATTTGATTTAGTCACCGTGAAACCAAGCTCAAGCCGCGCTGGTTTTACCTGGTTACCGATCACGCGTGACGGCGGCCAAGTGCTGAACAAGCAATACAACTTGTTCGATCAAACCGATGCTCGCTCACCTTGGTTCCAAAGGCCGAGTAGCGTTAAGTAGATCGAAAGCAGATACGGGTGACGAGTAAGCGGGATGCGAAGAGCGGGGAAAGAGCAGTCTCGAATAATCGAATAATCGAATAATCGAATAACGAATAGCTTAAGATATCGTGATATTCATTGGGTCTAGCTTTTGGTTCTCCCCCTTGAACGCCGTTCGTTTTTGATCGGTGATGTTCATCAAAGGGGGAGTTCGAGGGGGATATTAATCTATGTGTTACCAACCCCTCCCAGCCTCCCTTTATGTTGGTATTTTCTGCCAAGCAACAGTTGTGATAAAGGGGAGGAGCTAAAAGCATCCCGACACGGCTTTAGGCTCTTCGTTTACTCGTATCTCGCTACTCTCATCTGCTCTTTAGCTCTTCGCCACTCGTTCACTCGAATCCCGTATCTGCTCTTTAACCATTCAACTAGGTTGATAATAAACACAAATTGTGGATAATGCATACGCAATAAAATAACCGTGTGAAAGTCCGATCTTTGGCTCGGTTTATGACAAAAAACCTCTATCTCAATTCCAGATAGATAGAGGCAGATTAACTACGCAGTGTGATGTCGCGGAATATCAAAGGGCGGTAGCGTTCCTATCTTTGATATTAAGTGGGAGCGATATCACAGTAATAGCCCTCCTTAACTCTATTAAATACTGCGTAGCTGATAAAATTGTTTGTTCTAACTTCTTTGGGTGTCCTTTGGGATATCACGACACATTCCGTTTCTATGACTTGGTTAACATGAAGATTAATAAAAATCGTCTCCTTTTAGCGCTCCTTCCTGTATTGCTTGCAGGGTGTACTACTCCAGGAACTCACCTTTCTACTGGCAACAAGAATGTGATTCAGCCTTCAGAGGAACAGCAAGAATCTGATATCTCTGATGTGGTTAATCTTTACCCACTGACGGCTCAGTCTGTATCAAGCTACCGAAATGAATCTTTACCGGTTTCACAAGCTAATCCGAAATTGGATGTTGATATTGCAAAATATGAATACCAAGTAGGTATCGGTGATATCTTAAACGTTACCATTTGGGACCATCCTGAATTGACGATTCCTGCGGGTTCTTATCGTAGTGCTGAAGAGGCAGGTAATTGGGTTCGTTCAAACGGCACTATCTTCTACCCATATATTGGTAGCGTTGATGTTTTAGATAAGACTGTGGATGAGATTCGTACTGATATCACGATGCGTCTGTCTAAATATATAGAAAGCCCTCAAGTTGATGTTAACGTAGCGGGTTTTCGTTCTCAGAAAACTTATGTTACCGGTGAAGTTGAGCAACCAGGTCAACAAGCGATTACTAATATCCCTTTAACGTTATTGGATGCAATAAACCGTTCTGAGGGATTGTCGGAAGATGCGGATTGGCGCAATGTTTCTTTAACTCGTAATGGTGTGCAAGAGTATGTTTCTTTATATGCGTTAATGCAGAAAGGCGATTTGACTCAAAATAGGTTACTGCAAGCCGGTGATATTGTTCATGTACCACGCAATGATGCTCAAAAAGTATTTGTGATGGGTGAGGTCAATGAGCCTCAACTATTAAAAATTGATCGTGCAGGGATGAGTCTCACTGAAGCACTAAGTAGCGTCGGAGGAATTAACCAGCTATCAGCCGATGCTACCGGTGTGTTTGTGATTCGCACTTCTGATGATAAGTCAGAACGCATGGCCGATATTTACCAACTCAATATGGAAGATGCATCAGCATTGGTGATTGGTACCGAATTTGATTTGAAATCTTATGATATTGTTTATGTGACGGCAGCACCTATTAGCCGTTGGAACCGTGTGATTGGCCAACTTGTGCCTACCATTTCTGGCTTTAACGAGCTGACTGAAGGTATGTTACGCGTCCGTAATTGGTAACAAGTGAAGATTAATAATCAGGTTACATTTAGCGTGTAACCTGATTTTTTATATTTAGACGTTAATTATATTTATCAGTTCATTATGGTTGAAAACAAAGTATGTTTAATAAAATTCTAGTGGTCTGCGTGGGCAATATTTGTCGTTCCCCGACTGGAGAGCGAGTTTTACAAAACTTGCTGCCCAACAAAGAAGTGGCCTCTGCCGGTATCGCTGCTGAGAAAAGCCGTTTAATTGGTAAGCCTGCAGACGACACTGCCATTTTAATTGCTGCTGAACATGGGGTTGATGTTGAAAATCATCAGTCTCAGCAAGTTACGCCACAGCTTTGTGCTCAGTATGACTTGATCTTGGTGATGGAGAAGGGCCATATGGAGGCGCTCACTCAAATCTCACCGGAAGCGCGTGGTAAAACCATGCTGTTTGGTCAGTGGATTGGTCAAAAAGATATTCCCGATCCGCACCGTCAAAGCCGTGAAGCCTTTGAGTACGCTTATAAGCTGATTGACGAAGCCGCACAAGCGTGGGCAAAAAAACTGTAGGTTTAAAAATACAGTAGATTTAAATGCAGTAGGTTTTAAATAGACAGCTTTTTAAATGTCATGCTCTACATGTAGGCGTGGCTAAACCACTAACAGAATCATATAGAAGAGAAGTACGCGGAGCGTATATATCGTCTCTTAAATAGCAATAATTTAGGAAGTAGTAATCTGATGACAACACAACCATCTCAGCAATCACACGCAGATAACTCTGATGAGATAGATCTAGGAAAACTGCTTGGTATCTTATTAGATGCTAAATGGTTAATCATACTGACCACATTTGTTTTTGCTGTGCTTGGTATTGCGTTTGCTCTGCTTTCAACGCCGATATACAAAGCCGATGCCCTGATTCAAATTGAAGAGAAAAGCTCTGGTGGCATCTCTTCTATGGTTGGTGATATGGGTGAATTGTTCTCTCAAGAATCTTCAGCTACAACCGAAGTCGAGATCATCAAATCTCGTATGATCTTGGGTGAAACGGTGGATAAGTTTAACCTCACGACGGTGACATCTCCTAACTATGCACCTATCGTTGGTAAGGGCTTTGCGCGCTTGACCGGCGACATCAACCACATTGCGGTTAGCCGTTTCAACATGCCAAGCTATGCGAGCGACTACGGGCACACGATCCAGATCCTAGATGCCGAGCAGGGCACTTACCAATTAGTTCGCGACGATGAGCGCGTTATCCTAAAAGGCAAAGTGGGTGAGCTAGCAACAGCATACGACTACAGCTTGTTTGTGGCAGGTTTTGAATCACATAACGATTTTGAATTCTCTATTAGTCAACGTAGCCGACTAGAAGCGATCGAATGGTTGAAAGCTTCTTTGTCTCTGTCTGAGCAAGGTAAGCAAACCGGTATTTTGAAGCTAAGCTTTGAAGGTGAAAACAAGCAACAGATTTCTGAGATCCTTAATCACATTAGCCAGATCTACTTCTTACAAAACGTGAAGCGTAATTCAGCAGAAGCAGAGAAGAGCCTAGAGTTCTTAGAAAGCCACCTTCCGGGCATTAAATCTGAGCTAACCGGCTATGAAGATGTATTAAACAATTACCGTCAAAAGAACGAATCGATCGACTTGGGCTTAGAAGCGCAATCAACCTTGAAGGTAATGGTAGAGCTTGAAGCGCAATTGAATGAACTGACGTTTAAAGAGAGTGAAATCAGCCAACGCTTCACTAAAGATCACCCAGCATACAAAGCCTTGCTCGATAAGCGTAAAACGCTATTGGGTGAAAAAGAGCGCCTAAACAAGCAAGTACAAAAGCTACCAAAAACACAACGTGAAGTACTGCGTATGACACGTGATGTTGAAGTGAACCAACAGATCTACATCCAATTGCTGAATAAAGTTCAAGAGCTAAGCATTATCAAAGCCGGTACGGTTGGTAACGTTCGCATCTTAGATGACGCACAAGCTTATGCTCGCGCCGTTAAACCGAAGAAGCCGCTGATTGTTGTATTAGCGACGCTATTGGGTGGCATGCTAAGTGTCGCGTTTGTATTGGTTAAAGCGGCGTTCCACCGTGGTGTTGAAAGCCCAGACCAAATTGAAAAAATTGGCCTTCCGGTTTACGCAGCGGTACCAAAATCTGATTTACAGATTGAGCTAACCAACCGCTTTAAATCGAAGAAACAGCAAACCAAGGGTACTCAAGCTCTGCTTGCCGAATCTAACCCTGCTGACCTTTCGGTTGAAGCACTGCGTGGCCTTCGTACCAGTTTGCACTTTGCGATGTTAGAAGCAAAAAATAACGTTTTGATGATCTCTGGCCCTGCACCGGGTATCGGTAAATCATTCATCTCGACCAACTTTGCCGCAGTAGCTGCAAAAACAGGCCAAAAGGTACTGTTGATTGATGCCGATATGCGTAAAGGTTACCTACAACAGAGCTTTGGTGTGAACTGGGATAACGGTCTTTCTGATGTATTAAGCAGCAAACAAGAATTCGCTCAATCAGTGAAGTCGACACCAGTAGAAAACCTAGAAATCATTACTCGCGGCCAAGTGCCACCGAACCCATCAGAGCTGCTGATGCACCCACGCTTTGCAGAACTAATGGAATGGGCATCGAAAGAGTATGATTTGGTGATTGTTGATACCCCGCCCGTACTTGCGGTAACCGACCCAAGCATTGTCGGCGCCTTCGCTGGCACCACATTAATGGTCGCGCGTTACGGTCAAAACACCATTAAAGAGATCGATGTAGCTCGCAACCGCTTCGAACAATCGGGCATCGAAGTGAAAGGTGTTATCTTCAATGCCATCGAGAAGAAAGCATCAAGCTCGTACGGCTACGGTTATTACAACTACGCTTATTCGAGCGACAAGAAATAAAGTTAAAGAGCAGTAACGAGATGCGAGTAACCGGGTAAACGAAGAGCTAAAGACAGTAACGGGATGCGAGTGGCGAGATACGAAAAGCGCCACTCGAATCCGTTCTTCATCTCTTGTTACTCGTTTACCCGCTCCGCTGCTCGAATCTGCTCTTTTAGCTCTTCGAATCCCGTCTACCCGCCACCCGTATCTATTCTTTATCCAATCTTCAAATTATTCGAAGACTTAGCTTTTGGTTCTCCCCCTTGAACACCGGACTATTGTGAGTGATGGTGTTAATAGAAGGGGGAGTTAGAGGGGGTTGCTAGCGATGCCTAATCAACCCCTCCCAGCCTCCCCTTATATTGATATTTTCTGCCAAGTAACAGTCGTGATAAAGGGGAGGAGCTAAAAGCACCACTATCATATTCTTGTCCTCGCTCTTCACCTCTGCTCTTAATCTCCTCGCATCTGCTCTTTAGCTTTTCGCATCCCGTTTACTCGCTACCCGCATCTATTTTTTTAATCACCCCACCCGTTAAATACAATCCAATCGCCGCTAGCACCGGATAACCAAACGCTTCATTGGTCATTTCCCCTAATGGTTTCCAATCGTAGCCGTGCATGCAGCCTAAAATAACCATCACATGCAGTGCCACATAAGGAATGGTGAACAACAACACAATGTAGCGCTGTACCAACTTAAAAGGTTCATACGCTTTAAGCAGTGCCAGCTTGTGCTTCGCTTTTTCTTCATCAGTAAAAAACATCGCATCTCCTGTGTTGGTGAGTGCATCTAACCCCTTGCTAATCGAAGACTGGCTCCCGAATATTCTTCCGAACAATGTCATACTGCTCCTTGGTTTATTGATTGGCTTTGACCGCATGTATAGCCTTTGACTGTATAACCTTATGGTTCGACAACCTTAGCGAGACCTCTGCTCCGCCATTTATCCGTTGAATTAGATTCCCTATCACGTTCGTCCCTCACTGTAGGGAATGACGACTACTTTTATTAAGTTAATAATCTCACGACTCCGTCATTCCGCCATTCTGTTGCTTTAGAGGCGAGGAACGAAGTATCTGGAATCCGCTTTTAGTCTCTTCGCATCTCGCTTACTCGAATCCCGCAACTGCTCTTCAAATTATTCGAAGACTTAGCTTTTGGTCCTCCCCCTTGAACACCGGACTATTGTGAGTGGTGATGTTAATAAAAGGGGGAGTTAGAGGGGGTTGCTAGCTAATGCCTAACCAACCCCTCCCAGCCTCCCCTTATATTGATATTTTCTGCCAAGTAACAGTCGTGATAAAGGGGAGGAGCTAAAAGCACCACTCTCACTTTATTTTCCTCACTTTTCGAATCCCGCATCTGCTCTTAAGCTTTTATCTTCAAAACAGGACACGCCTTATTCACGCCCCAATCCTTATGCCCCTTAACATTCTCATCTGAAATCAAAAACTGCTCTTGCAGTGCAGCCATCAAACCAAACAGTGCCTTGCGCTGCGCAAGTGTGAAGTTATCTTCTGGTTGCAGCTCGGCATTACAACCGCCAACCAAACAAACCCCAATATTGCCCTTGTTGTGTCCTTTCACATGCGCGCCAGTTTGCGACAGCGGCCTGCCCAATTGGACATCCCCATTGCGACGAATAACAAAGTGATACCCCACATCGCGCCAGCCTTTCTTTTTATGCCATCGACGAATCTCGGCTACGCCTACATCTTGCTGTGGCGGCGTGGCGCTGCAATGCACAGTAATAAAGGAATATGGCGGGCAATGAGGTAAGCGGAGTAAAACCGAAACCAGGCTGAATGAATAGGATGCTGAAGGTAAACAAGGATCTAACGAAGGGATAAGCTCCATCTTGCTAGCCTGCTCTTCCGAATCAATTCGTTCTTTGGTGTCAGCCCGCTCTGGCAAAACAGACGCTTCTAACGGCTGATTTGGAACTCGATCAGTTGCTGGTGGAGTGTTTGACAAAATAAATCCTCGTGTTGTTGTAAATAGACGATTAAAGACGTTGATAGCGATTCTTTTAAATCAGGGTGCAATGCGATGTGTTGTCGCAGACTGGTGGCTACGGTTTTTGCATAGCCGGGGTGGTGGCTGACATAACGTAAATACATCACGTAATAACCCAGAGGCTGCTTACGCCGTGCTCGGCTGATCATCCAACAAATATCGTCATAGCTGGGGGTGTCACCGCATTCATCCTCATTAAAATAACAACCTTCCAAATGGCTTTCTTTATAACCGTTAACTTCATAGCTCAGTACTTGGCCAAACCCATCACTATCACTAAAAAATAACGGCTGACGTGATTGAGTGAGGGAGTTAGCACGGCACTCGATGCTCGCCATACCGGGTTGATACGCTGAAATAAAAAGAGAAACTATCGCCTTCATTAAGCACCTTATTGCTGCATGGGGAGGGCAATGTACTTCAACGTTCTTGATTGGGGTTGGCGGGAATAACACGAAAACAGAGGAATACAGAAAAATGAGAGGTGCTTCGAAAAGCCATTGCTTAATAAGGTTGATGTTGCATATCTATCCGAGGCGATTAACCAAACATCTTTTCTTACAACTTATCTCATGGGCCTTTCGCCCCTAAAGCGCCAAAAAGTGTTGTTAATGCTTCTGTATATCAATGGATTTCTATACGAATGACTAATTAACAAGGAGCGTTAACCATGTGTGTTTCTCTAATTCTTTCTTTCATCCCATTAAAAACTGGCTCGCCCATCAGCAAGTTGGTGTTATTAAAATTGGCCGATAACGCCGATGCGCGCGGCGTGTGTTTTCCTTCCCTCAATTACTTGGCGCAATATTGCGAAGTGTCGGTAAGAACCGTGAAACGACACGTTAACGAGCTCGAAAAACAAGGGTTTGTGAAGCGGATAAAGCGCTTTGATGATTCAGGACGCCAGCGCAGCAACATATATCAGCTGCGCCTTCCCAGCTACAGCCACATTCAGCAGACCGATCTAGCCCAAGCGAATCAAGAGAACACGAATGTAGAACAAACAGATTTACCGTCAGCTTCGTCGGAATATCCACAGAAGACAGAACATGCGAAGAAAACCGACCATTCAGACACTCCCCTGGGTGACTCAAGATCCAACACGGAGAGTGATCATCCGGCACACATAATCTTTCATAAAGAACATAAAACAGAGTTGATCTTGAAAAACGGAAGTTCAGACGCCGCCGATGTTCTTGCTCCCCCAAGCGGTTCTGAACAACATGAGATCTCGACACCTAAAACCAACGTCACAAACCCCATAAGCCAACAGAATGAAGCCGTGATTCACCTGCTCACCAAAGAGGGCAGCGCGCCGATTTATCATGAGTTCACCACCATATTAGAGCGCACCTAACCAAAGTTAGATGTGCTGCAAGAACTGCATGCCATGCAAGCCTGGCTGTACATCAACCCCGATAAGCGCAAACCCTTTGAGCACATTGGTCACTTTGTGAATGGCTGGCTAAGAAGAAGCGCCCAAGCCAAAGCGAAGCGAGACTCATCGCCAGTCTTTAAGCAGGCTAGAGCGGCTAAGCAAACAAAAGCGGCTAAACCAGCAAGGGCTTCTGCTTCTACATCGACCAAGGAAGCTAAAACCCAACCGGCAGCCAAGCCCATGGTTCACAAACAACCCACGCCCGTCTCTCAGGCCCTAGCGGATTACCAAGCCAAAAGCACCACCAACCCGTTCGAAGCACGTATCAAGGCCCTAGTTCAATCCAAATCGCCCGGCACGGATTCTAAAAAGTGACCATTCAATTTTTCACAGACGAAGCGCTTGTTCACACAGCCAAAGTTATTAAAAAAATAGCTTAGAAAACCAAGATCTTAGGAAACCAAAAGGCTAGGGAAGACCAAGCGCGAATACAGACAAAAAACGTCAAGATACAAAAGTAGAATTAGGGAGAGGGCAAATGGACGATATCAGCCTAAAAAAACTGACAACGGAAGAAAAAGTCACCATTTTAGAAAAAGAGATAGCGCGAGTAGAAGGGCGCATTGGCGAGTTCTTGAAACTGCTTGTTACCCATTACCCACAAGGGCTAACACGTACTGAGATTAAAGCGTTATTGGCGGTAAACAACAACCCAAGCTTCGTCTCGCTGTACAGAAACGGCAATATTTTCATTGATATAGAAAAGCGCTACTGCGACGCAGCACAAGAAAACCGCTACCACATAGGCACTCAGTACCTGCAAGACGTACAATGCTCTCGCTGGTTGAATGCGTGGTGAGTTGTTTGTCATGCCAGAGTCAATTTCAAACTGGTTAATATGCACTTACTTTGCTAGAATGCCCCGCATATTTAAAACCGTATGAAAAACGCATAAAGCGAACAAATTGTCACTATTGCCTTTAGGAGCCAAACCTAAGGGCGGTAGCGTACCCAAATGCGACTGGCTAGCAAGTTTAAAAGTGCGGTAAGCCGAAAGGTTGAAAGCCGTTTTGGCGGCCTATTGGGGCGGTTTTTAGAAAGTCAGCAAAATCTAGGTTTTATAAGGGATTGTCGAGAATAGACTGTCTCAAAATGAATAAAAAGTGTCTCAGTTTGTTTTATACAACTGAGGCATTTTTGTGAGTAAATGACTCACAAAATTAGAATTAAAATATATTAGGAATAGATATGACGTCCATGTTTGAAAATACCAAAGTAGCTATAATTGGCTTGGGTTATGTTGGCTTGCCGCTTGCTGTAGAGTTTGGTAAAAAAATGCCAACGTTAGGCTTTGATATCAACCAATCTCGTGTTGATGAGCTTAAAAGTGGTTCAGATTTTACGCTTGAATGCTCAGAAGAAGAGCTTAAAGAAGCTGAGCTTCTTACATACACGGCAGACCTTAATGAACTTAAAGAAGCCAATGTTTACATTGTTACAGTGCCTACACCAATTGACGAGCATAAGCAGCCTGATCTAACCCCATTGATCAAAGCATCAGAAGCTTTGGGCTCGATTGTAAGTAAGGGCGATGTTCTGATCTATGAATCTACGGTTTATCCTGGCGCTACCGAAGAGACGTGTTTACCTGTTGTAGAGCGTGTTTCAGGTTTAACGTTTAATAAAGATTTCTTTGCTGGTTATTCTCCAGAGCGTATTAACCCGGGTGACAAAGAACATCGGGTGACAAATATCTTAAAGGTCACAAGTGGCTCGAACGATGAGATTGCCGAATTTGTTGATCAACTTTACAAAACCATCATTACAGCAGGCACTCATAAAGCTTCAAGCATCAAAGTAGCAGAAGCGGCAAAGGTAATAGAGAACACTCAACGCGATGTAAACATTGCATTGATTAATGAACTTTCAATTATCTTCAATAAGCTAAATATTGACACCTTAGAAGTATTAGAAGCTGCTGGCACTAAATGGAACTTTTTACCGTTCCGTCCGGGTTTAGTTGGTGGTCACTGTATCGGTGTTGACCCATATTACCTAACACACAAAGCACAGACTGTTGGTTATCATCCTGAAATGATCCTAGCTGGTCGTCGTCTAAACGATGGCATGGGCAAGTATGTTGTGTCTGAATTGGTGAAGAAAATGCTCAAACAACGTATCCATGTTGAAGGAGCAAACGTATTAGTGATGGGGCTTACTTTTAAAGAAAACTGCCCAGATCTACGTAATACGAAAGTGGTTGATATTGTCGCTGAACTAAAAGAGTACAACATCAATGTCGATGTTGTTGATCCTTGGTGTTCAAACGAAGAAGCACAGCATGAGTACGGCTTATCGTTAACCCAGCCAAAATCCAACCATTACGATGCCATCATCATGGCGGTAGGCCACAATGAGTTTAAGCAAATGGGTGCGGCAGAAATTCATGCATTAGGTAAAGAGGCTCACGTACTTTACGACTTGAAATACGTATTGGATAAATCAGATGTAGACATGCGTTTATAGGTTGGTTGATGGGAGGGGAGATGTCTGTTATTTAACAGAATGATTATCCCTCCTTACCTCCTTAAGCACTGAAGTACTGAATCGTTAGTAAAGAGACATCATGACTAAATTCGAACAAATTAAAAGTGAACTTGTTGCCGCTCCCAAAACCTGGTTAGTAACCGGTGTTGCCGGCTTTATTGGCTCCAACCTTCTAGAAACATTATTAAAACTAAACCAAAAAGTGGTTGGTTTAGATAACTTTGCAACCGGCCATCAGCGTAACCTAGATGAAGTAAAAGGCTTAGTTGAGGTTAACCAGTGGGATAATTTTACCTTCATAGAGGGTGATATTCGCAATTATGAAGCCTGTCAGGATGCTGTCAAAGGCGTAGATTACGTTTTACACCAAGCGGCATTAGGCAGTGTGCCCCGTTCTATTGCTGATCCTATTACTACTAATGCAGCGAATATCACGGGTTTTCTTAATATGCTCACTGCTGCCAAAGAAGAGCAAGTAAAAAGCTTTACCTATGCGGCGAGTAGCTCGACTTATGGCGACCACCCAGCGCTGCCTAAGGTTGAAGACAATATCGGTAACCCACTATCTCCTTACGCAGTAACCAAGTATGTCAATGAGCTTTATGCGAATGTGTTTGCTCGTACTTATGGGTTTAAAACTATAGGGTTGCGCTACTTTAACGTATTTGGTCCTCGTCAAGATCCAAACGGTGCTTACGCAGCGGTGATTCCAAAGTGGACGGCATCAATGATTGAAGGCGAGGAGGTATTTATCAATGGTGATGGCGAAACCAGTCGTGATTTTTGTTTCATCGATAATACGGTTCAAATGAATATTCTGGCAGCTACTGCGGAAGATTCTGCCAAGGATGAGGTGTATAACGTGGCACTGGGTGACAGAACCACCCTAAACGAGCTTTATGCTTCAATTCAAAATGCGCTTAATGGGTTAGGGTTTAGTTTAGAGTCAGCTCCAACCTATCGCGATTTCCGTGCGGGTGATGTAAGGCACTCGCAAGCAAATATTGTAAAAGCGCATGACAAGCTCGGCTATGTTCCAGCGTTTCGTATCCAAGATGGTATCAATAAGGCGATGCCTTGGTACAAACAATTTATAGGCTAACAGAATGAAAATACTGGTTACTGGCGGTGCTGGCTTTATAGGTTCTGCTGTGGTTCGACATATTATCGAGAATACACAAGATAGCGTTGTGAATGTCGATTGTTTAACGTATGCAGGGAACTTAGAGTCACTCGTCACTATTGATAAAAATGACCGTTATGCATTCGAACAGGTAGATATTTGTAATCGTTCAGAACTAGATCGAGTATTCAACGAGCACAAGCCTAGCGCCGTGATGCACCTTGCTGCAGAGTCGCATGTCGACCGCTCAATCACAGGCCCGGCCGCGTTCATCGAAACTAATGTTGTCGGCACTTATACATTGTTAGAAGCGACGAGAGCTTATTGGAATAACTTAGATATAGAGGCTAAGGGGTCGTTTCGTTTCCATCATATATCAACAGATGAAGTCTATGGTGATTTACCGCATCCGGATGAAGTAGAAAATGCTACAAAGTTGCCATTATTTACTGAAGAAACTTCATACGAGCCTTCAAGCCCATACTCAGCCTCAAAGGCAAGTTCGGATCACTTAGTGCGTGCATGGCTTCGTACTTACGGATTACCAACAATGGTAACCAACTGCTCAAATAATTACGGGCCATATCATTTTCCTGAAAAGCTAATCCCATTAGTGATTTTAAATGCATTAGAAGGAAAAAAGTTGCCAATTTACGGTAAAGGCGATCAAATCCGTGATTGGTTGTATGTAGAAGATCACGCTCGCGCACTATACAAGGTAGTGACTCAAGGTAAAGTAGGCGAAACCTATAACATCGGTGGCCACAACGAAAAGCAAAACCTCGAAGTCGTGAATACGATTTGCGACATCCTAGATACGTTAGTACCGAAAGGTTCGGCGTATGCAGAACAAATCACTTACGTTCAAGATCGCCCTGGCCACGACCGACGTTACGCGATTGACTCAAGTAAAATGCAGCGTGAACTTGATTGGGTACCAGAAGAAACCTTCGAAACAGGCCTTAAAAAGACCGTTCAATGGTATTTAGACAATTCAACTTGGTGTCAAAATGTACAAGACGGATCATACCAACGTGAACGCTTAGGTGTTCATGTACCTCAAGGTGGTAAAAACGAATGAAAGGAATTGTTTTAGCGGGTGGTTCAGGTACTCGATTATATCCATTGACTCGCGGGGTCTCAAAACAGCTATTGCCTATCTATGATAAGCCAATGGTGTTTTACCCAATCTCGACACTCATGCTTGCGGGTATCAAAGATATTTTGATTATCACTACACCTGAAGATAATGCTGGCTTTCAACGCTTACTGGGTGATGGTTCTGATTTTGGTATTAATCTAGAGTATGCAATTCAACCAAGCCCTGATGGTTTAGCTCAAGCATTTTTGATTGGTGAAGAGTTCATCGGTGATGACAATGTCTGTTTGGTTCTAGGCGATAACATTTTTTACGGGCAATCTTTCTCTCAAACTCTAAAAAATGCAGCGAAGCGCGAGAGTGGAGCGACGGTATTTGGTTATCAAGTCAAAGAGCCGGAGCGTTTCGGCGTCGTTGAATTTGATGAGAATAATAAAGCGATGTCTATTGAAGAGAAGCCAGAATCACCAAAATCCAACTACGCGGTAACAGGGTTGTATTTTTATGACAATCGTGTTGTGGAAATGGCGAAACAAGTGAAACCTTCACATCGTGGTGAGCTAGAAATTACCACGCTGAACGAAATGTACCTTAACGATGATTCTCTAAACGTTGAGTTATTGGGTCGTGGCTTTGCGTGGTTAGATACCGGAACACATGAAAGCCTTCATGAAGCCTCTTCATTTGTGCAAACGATTGAAAATGTACAAGGTTTAAAAGTAGCCTGTTTGGAAGAAATTGCATGGCGCAATGATTGGTTAAGTGACGAGCAAGTGTTGACTCTAGCTAAACCGATGATGAAAAATGATTATGGTCAATATCTCACTCGTTTAGTCAATGATAAACAAGGTATAAAGTAATGCGTGCATTAATCACAGGTTGTCATGGTCAAGTTGGTTCATGTCTTACTCAAAAGCTTAGTGAACGTAAAAATACAGTTGTGCTAGCTCTTGATAAGGAGCAACTCGATATAACAAATAACGATGCTGTTTTTGCAGCAGTTGAAGTATTTCAACCCACGGTGATTATTAATGCTGCAGCGCATACTGCTGTTGATAAAGCAGAAGAACAAATTGAGTTATCGTATGCAATAAATAGAGATGGTCCAAAATACCTTGCTGAAGCTGCTCAGAAAATGAATGCTGCGATACTACACATCTCAACGGACTACGTTTTTGAAGGCAATAAAATTGGCGATTACCTAGAGACTGATGTAACAAATCCACAAGGTGTTTACGGTGCCAGTAAACTTGCTGGTGAAACGGAAGTGGTGAAAGCATGTGAAAAGCACGTCATTATTCGCACCGCATGGGTATTTGGAGAAAATGGCAATAACTTCGTGAAAACCATGCTGCGTTTAGGTGAAAACAGAGACGCCTTGAGTATTGTCGGTGATCAGTTTGGTGGGCCTACATATGCGGGTGATATTGCGGATACATTGATTCAAATCGCGAAGCGCATTACTCAGGGAGATACGGTGGATTACGGTGTTTATCATTACTCAGGTTTGCCTCATGTGAGTTGGTTTGACTTTGCTGATGCCATTTTTGATGTTGCGGTTGAGCAAGGAGTGCTGGCGAAGAAGCCTAGCTTAACAAGCATTACTACCGACCAATACCCAACCCCTGCCAAGCGGCCAAGTAACTCTCGATTGAGCAACGAGAAAATCATCCGAAATTTCTCTATTGAAGCTGGTGATTGGAAGGCGGCATTAAACAATATTCAAGCGTATACAGGATCATAAAATGAAAGTAATCGACACTAGCATTCCTGATGTGAAAATTATAGAACCAACCGTATTTGGTGATGAGCGTGGTTTTTTTATGGAAACTTGGAATCAAAAGCAGTTTGAAGAATTGGTAACCGGCAAGCCAACACTGTTTGTTCAAGACAACCATTCAAAATCGAAGAAAGGCATTCTACGCGGTCTGCATTTTCAAACCAAAAACACGCAAGGTAAATTGGTTCGTGTGGTTTCTGGCAAAGTGTTTGATGTAGCGGTCGATATTCGTAAAGATTCGCCAACTTACGGGCAATGGGTGGGCGAATATCTATCAGCAGAAAATAAACGTCAATTGTGGGTTCCTGAAGGCTTTGCTCATGGTTTTTATGTGACAAGTGATGAGGCAGAGTTTGTTTATAAATGTACAAACTATTATGACCCAATAACTGAAGTATCAATAAAGTGGGATGATGAAGATGTTGGGATTAGATGGCCACTGGTTGAAACTCCAAAATTATCTGAAAAAGATAACAAAGCTATTTTATTGAAACAGTTAAGATTTTAAATTTAGTAAATGTTAATTTAAAAGCTAGCCATTATTACATTTATTTAGATTATTTAGTGGTGAAATTGTCAAACCTTATTTAAGTATTATGGGTAATCTAGCCCTAAAAATGTGGAAATATGAATTTATTATTTAGAATTACAAACTCTTTAAAGATTAGGTATCACGCGTTAGCATTTAAATTTAGATATCGAATAAAAAGGATTTTGTCTAAAAGTTATATTGGTTCATTGAATTTTTCAAAATGTGAGGTAATTACACCTATCAAATGGAAGTACCATGATGAAACGTGGACACATGTCGAAAATAGGTGGTCTAATCGAAATAAAATTATTTCAGGGGATTACGTCGATGTAACTGATGAGCCACAGGAGATGTCAACTGAAATAACATTTTCTAACAACGATATTATTATCGAGGGCGGGAAACCATCGTCCGATAAATGGATATATTTGTATGTAACCGAAGATGAATTTAAGTTGACAAATTATAGTCTAACTACAAAATTAACTTTTAAAAGCTTCTTTAAAGAGTTTCAAGTAGATTTCAGATATAAAGATTTATATAATAGGTTTAGATATAGAATTCAAGATGGTTTTCTATATTTTGATATAGTATATCTAGGAGTATTTTACGCTTCATTGAGCAAGGTGAAGTTGGATCTCGAATTAGGAGTTGAATATTCTTTAGAAGTGGTCGTGAAAGACGATGTTTACGAGTGTTATATAGATAATAAACTACTATCAACAGACCATGGGTGTGGATTTATAAATAAAGGTGGGATCGCAATTATTTTATGGGAGGATGATGGTAAGACAACAATGAACATGTGTTTAAATGAAATAGAAATTACAGAATTAAAGAAAGTTGAGGAAATAATCTAAATGTTAATTGAAATTCACGGTGCCGGCTTCAAAAATAAAGGTGCGGAGTTGATGCTTATTGCAACAATGGAAAAAATAAGACAAGACATTCCAAACGCTGAGTTTTGTATTAATCCAAGTGTTTACGATGACAAACCAGGTTGTGAAAAGTATGGAATATACGAATTTGTCAAAGCTCCAGAACCAAGAGGTGGTCGTCTTTTTTCTCCTAGGTTTGACTTGAATAAATTATTATCCGTATTTTTTAATAAAGATAAATTAAAAAGAAAAGGTTATGTACGTTATCAAGATGTCGATGCGTTAGTAGATGTTTCGGGCGTTAGATTTGGTGATAAGGCTCCTATCATTTCGGGTCATAACTTTTTGAAGCTGGCAAAATACTATCGAAATCGAGGTAAGCCTGTTTTTTTATTACCTCAGATGTTTGGCCCTTTTGACACCGAATTGCAAAGGAAAATAGTGGGTGAGTTAGAGTGTTTAGGTGTAAATTTTATAGCTAGAGATAATGAGTCATTTAAATATCTTGATAAGTTGGTTACCAATAAATTATTGATAAGCGAGGCTCCAGATATAACTATTGCATTAAGAGGGAAATCAAACAATGCCACTCTGCCAACCGAAGATTATGGTTGTATCGTCCCTAATGTTAGGATGTTGGATAGAGGGGATGATAGGTGGAAAATTATTTATCAATCAAGGTTGTTAATGGCAGCTGAAGAGATGCTAAAGGTTGGGATAACACCTTCTATTATTCTGCACAGTGTTGATGGCTCAGAAGATCTACCATTTGCAAAAGAAATAGAAAGTAGATTGAAAGATAAGTGTATTATTAAACATGGGGACGACCCATTGGAGTTAAAAGAGTACATTTCTAAAAGTAAATTATTAGTTGGTTCTCGCTATCATAGTATTGTAAGTGCTTTGTCAAGTGGAGTACCTACTGTAGTTATGGGGTGGGCGCATAAATATGACACAATTTTGGATGATTTTGGTGTACCTCATTTAATACATAGAGCCAATGATACCGAAAAAGATTATAAAATATTATTAGATGAAGTGTTAAAAGTTGAAAGCAGAAATGATTTAATAAAAGTAATATCGCAGCGTAGAGATGAGCTATCGTCAAAGAGTGATCTTATGTGGAAAAAAGTAACAAATTGCTTTAAAGAATAGTTTCGGTTGTCTATGAAATGAAAAATTTATTATGGTTAATTTTAGAAAAAGGTTATTATTTATTTGTTTCTTTGTTTTCTAACTTATTGATTGCAAGATATCTTGGAGTCTCTGACTTCGGGTTAATTAGTTTATCTATGGCTATCATTTCGGTATTTAACCCTTTAGTTTATTTAGGGTTAAATAGTATAGTTGTTAAGGAGTTGGTTGAAAAACCGGCATTAAAAGACAGTATATTGTGTACTGTTTTTTTAATGAAGTTATCTGCTTCATTATTCGTATTAATGTTAGGTTTCTTGCTACTTCCTCTAGTATATGAAAAAGAGGTAGTTAGTATATTAAATATACTAATGTTTAGCCTCGTATTTGATACTTTTTTAATTATTTCATTTTTCTTCATTTCGAAAGAACAGTCAAAGTATTATACATATAGCTCAATGATCGCTTATACACTAGGATTTGTTTTTAAAGTATGTGTCATTTGGTTAGATAAAGGTTTGACATTTCTCATATATGGGATGATATTACAGAATATTTTGCTCTCGCTATCATTGTTTTGTTTTTATTCATTTAGAGAAAGATTTTATTTTTTTTCAAAATTTAAATTGTCTTTGGCCTTGAAGTTTATTAAAAAATCTTGGCCTTTGGCGTTGTCTTCTTTGGTAGCTGTGATCTATTTAAAAATGGATCAAATAATGATTGGGGTTTTTCTAAATGAAGCTCAGTTAGGTTTGTACTCTTCTGCAGTAAAAATATCTGAGGTCTGGTACATCCTCCCTACAGTAGCAGCTACAGCATTCCTTCCTCGATTGGTCAATTATAAAAAAGTAAGTCAAAATAAATATAATAATATAAAATTTGACTTGTATAGAGCTTCGTTTTATTTGGCTATAGTGATAAGCTTTATTGTGTACTATTTTTCAAATGAAATTATAGTTTCTTTATATGGTGTAGAGTTTTCTTCAGCCTCTCATGTTTTACTTATTCACATTTGGGCATGTCCGTTTGTCTATCTAGGAGCTATATTCTCTAAAGTGTTAATAGTGGAAGGCCAAGTCAAATTTACCCTAGTGAGAGATCTAGGAGGTGCATTATTAAATATATTTCTGAACTATTTGTTTATTCCTAAATTTGGTATTGAAGGGGCAGCTATGGCTACAGTAGTATCTTATTTCTTCTGCTTTATTATATTACCATTTTTATGGGGACGGACTTACTCTCTCGCAAAGGAGATGATTTTGGCACTCAACCCATTTCTATTTTTATTAGATAGTGATAAATAGGGAAAAGTATGTGCATAAATAAAAAAAGAATTGCTATATTAGATACTTCAGTGGCACCTACAGGTGCTTTTAATAGTGCATTGGTTTTATATGACTCTTTGAAGTTACAGTATCCTATTGTTATTTTTGTTCCAAATGACTCAGTTATTTTAGAACAAGAACATAGCTGCTATAGCTTTGGTTCTTATTCGTACCCAAGGGTGAAAAAAAACCTTAAATCAGTTTTGACATATCTACCTATGTCACTGTACGCAGCTTATAAGCTTAGTAAGCAATTGAAGGGTTATGACCTTGTTATTTTAAATGATTTTAATAATTTGACAGGATACCTTTTAAAGATATTTCGTCCTTCAATGAAAATTATCACTTTCTTTCGATTGATAACTTCTAAGGCACCTCGGTTATTAACACTGGTTTATTTGTCACTTTGTAGGTTATTTTCAAATCGAAACGTAGCCATTTCAAAATCAGTGGCAAAAGAGCTAACGTCTTTAAAAAATCTTAGATTAATATATAATTCTCTACCTTGTGATATTAATCATAGTATTTCATTTTTTTCTAAAAAAGACAACTCTCAATTAAAAATGGTATATATTGGGAACTATATGCCAGGAAAAGGGCAGAAAGAGGCTTTGGAGGCTTTTTTACAAATAAAAAATACGAACGCAACACTAAGTTTTTATGGTGGAGATATGGGGTTAAGAAAAAATAAGGATTTTAAAGATTCTTTAGTTAAATTAGCTGGTGACAAACTTGATAGGACTGTTTTTTTTAACGGTTTCATGGAAAAACCTTATGTGGAGCTATTAGGTTATAACGTCTTATTAAATTTCTCAAGATCGGAATCTTTCTCTAGAACATGTTTAGAAGGGTCATTTTCGAAGTTGGCTGTTATTGCTACTAAATGTGGGGGGCCAGAAGAAATAGTTGAGGATAAAGTTACAGGATTGCTTGTCGACGTAGGTGATATAACGAAAATGAAAGAGTCTATGCAGATTTTTATTGATGATCCAGACTTAGCAAAGCAGTATGGAATTAATGGGAATAGTCGTGTTAATAAATTATTTTCTTATTCTGTTTTTAGTGAAAACGTACATAAACTAATTCTAAGTTTGCATTGATATTATGATGAAATTATTACTTCTTTCAAAATACTCTCGTATGGGAGCTAGTTCTAGATTACGTACAATGCAATATATCAAGTTTCTTGAAAAGTCTGGGTTTGATATTGAGCAACAAGCACTCTTTAATGATGATTATCTTACTAGGGTTTATACAAAAAAAAAAATACCAAAGAAACTATTGTTAAGGTGTTTTTTACTTCGTTTAGTTACGTTGTTCCGTCTTTATAAGTATGACGTTGTTTGGATTGAATACGAATTGATACCATATTTCCCACCATGGTTTGAAAGGCTCTTAAAACTAATCGGTGTCAAGTTCGTTGTCGACTATGATGATGCTATATTCCATAATTACGATCTATCCTCAAATTCGCTTATCCGTACCTTGCTTGGTGACAAAATTGACAGAGTCATGGAATACGCAACAGCGGTGGTTGTTGGCAATGACTATCTTGCTGATCGTGCTCGTGTTGCTGGGGCAAAGAGCATTGTGACTATACCTACAGTTATCGACTTGCGTCGCTACCCTAAAATGCCGGTTTATAAAAATGATAATTTGGTCATTGGTTGGATCGGCTCGCCAGCTACACAAAACTATATAGTTCGATTCAATAGTGTATTTAGTGAGTTATCAAAAAAACATGACTTTACACTTAGACTTGTCGGAGCAAGCAAAGATATAGTGGAACACCTTATTGATATTAATGTTGAAGTTCTATCATGGAAAGAAGATAGTGAAGTCGATTATATACGTAGTTTTGACATAGGTATCATGCCGTTAAATGATGGACCTTGGGAAAAAGGTAAGTGTGGTTATAAATTGATTCAATACATGGCTTGTAGTGTTCCTGTGGTTGCTTCACCTGTAGGTATTAACTCGACCATAGTCGCAGATAATAATTGTGGACTTTTAGCAAATACACATTCTCAATTTGTATCTTCTTTGGATAACCTCTTAAGAGATGAAAAACAGCGTTCAACTATGGGAAAAGCAGGTCGGAAGGCTGTAGAGGAACACTATTCTGTTCAGGCGCAATTGGATGTGCTTATTTCCCTTTTCGATTCAATTTCAAGTAGTGATAAATAATCATGTGTGGTTTTACTGGTTTTATCTCTTTTTCACAGCATTTGTGCGCAGAATTAGAGACGACAATTAATAATATGAATAATAGTCTTTATCACCGCGGTCCAGACAGTGATGGAGTATGGGTTGATGCTAATGTCGGCTTAGCCTTAGGGCATCGCCGTTTGGCGATTCAGGATTTATCGCCTTCTGGACATCAACCTATGGATGCAAGGTCCGGACGTTATGTGATGGTGTTTAATGGTGAAGTTTATAACCACCTTGAGTTGCGTAAAGAGCTCGGCAGTATTGAATGGCATGGACATTCTGATACCGAAACTATCCTCGCTTGTATCGACAGGTGGGGGTTTGTTGATACTCTTAAAAAACTAACCGGTATGTTTGCTATTGTGCTTTGGGATAAAAAAGAGCAAAAGATTCATTTAGCCCGCGACCGGATGGGTGAGAAACCTCTTTATTATGCTATTCATAATAATGTTCTTATATTTGGCTCTGAACTGAAAGCACTTAAGCAACACCCAAGTTTTAACGCGGATATTGATAGAGATAGCCTTTGTTTGTATATGCGCCATAACTGCATTCCAGCACCGTACTCAATTTATAAAAATACATTTAAACTGATGCCTGCAAGCTATCTTACTATCTATTGCAATTGGCAGATGAAAACCGATACCTACTGGTCTGCAACAGATGTAGTTAATAAAAATAGTGAACAAGCTTTTACGGGTAGTCCAGAGGAAGCAGTGAAAACTCTGACCGATAAGCTATCTAAAGCGGTTAAACAACAAGCTATTTCTGATGTGCCGTTAGGCGCTTTTTTATCTGGTGGTATTGATTCCACAAGTATTGTTGCGCTAATGCAAAACCAGACACAAGGGCAGGTTAAGACTTTTACTATGGGTTTTGATAGTAAAGCCTACAATGAGGCCGAGCATGCCAAAGTGGTTGCTAAACATTTAGGTACTGATCATACCGAGATGTATGTAACACCAAAGGATGCGATGGATGTTATACCATCACTGCATGAGATCTATGACGAACCCTTTGCTGATTCTTCTCAAATTCCAACTTTTTTAGTATCGAAGCTTACTAAGTCTAAGGTAACGGTGGCTTTGTCAGGGGATGGTGGTGACGAGCTATTTGCAGGTTATAACAGACATAAGCTTGCACATACCATGTGGCCAAAAGTGACCAAACTGCCAGGATTTGCCAGAAATATTGCTGCAAAAGGTATTAAAGCATTCAGTCCATCACAACTTGATATGCTAAACCATGCTTTACCACCCAGTTACAAGATGCGCCTTTTAGGGGACAAATTTCATAAAGCTGCAAATGTTATCGGTGCACACGATGAAGCTGGTTTGTACTTAAACTTAGTATCGCAATGGAAAAAACCTGAAAATGTGGTGTTAGGTTCTAAAGAGCCTTCAACTATCATTACATCCAATCAGCTGAGTGATTCTTTGAATACCTCTCATAGAATGATGGCTTTAGATATGATGACTTACATGCCTGATGATATCCTAACTAAAGTGGATAGAGCATCCATGGCAGTATCATTAGAAACTCGAGTACCAATGCTAGATCATAATGTCGTTGAGTTTGCTTGGTCTCTACCTTTAGCAATTAAATTGAAGGATGGAGTTGGTAAATGGCCACTTAGGCAGATGCTGTACCAATATGTACCCAAAAAATTAATAGAAAGACCAAAAATGGGCTTTGGAATACCCTTAGATGAATGGTTGCGTGGCCCATTGAGAGAATGGGCAGAAGAGCTGTTACATCCAGAGCGTTTAAACAAAGAAGGTTATTTCAATCAGAAATTAGTTACTGAGGCATGGTGTTCTCATCTATCGGGTAAAGCAACCTACACTCAGGAACTTTGGTGTGTACTGATGTTTCAACAGTGGCTTAGTGAGGTCTAAATTTGATATTAGTTGATAGTCATTGGGATATATATTCTGCATTTATATTCTTTCTAGCTTCCATTTTTTTTATAGGCTACTTATCAAGAAAAATTGGACTTGGAGACAAGCTAGGGCTTATGTTGTATTGCTATCATACAATTTTTAGTTGTGTTTATTTTGGATATGTGTCGACCTTTGGCGGTGATGCTGCTCAATATATAATACCGGGTAGCGTCTTTCATGGAAGAGAATTTGCTTTAGGGACTATCGCTCTTGTGCACTTTTGTGAATTACTTCAGGAAATTGGTTTTTCAAATTTAGGAATTTGGTTATTATTTAATTCATTTGGAAGTATTGGGTTAGTTTATATTGCTAGTGTGCTGATGGATGTGGCGAATCGAGGTCATTTATCCAGAAATTTAGTATTAGTATTTATATTTTTACCATCTGTGAGTTTCTGGTCTGCGGGAGTAGGAAAGGACGCTATATCCTTTATGGCAATTGGGTTAGCCCTTTACGCAGCTTTGAACTTTGTAAAACGTATTCCATTACTTATATTAGCTATAGCTTTTATGCTACTTGTGCGGCCTCATATGGCGGGAATGATGGTTATTGCTGTGGTTATCTCGGTAGCGCTATCTAAACAAATTAACTTTATTCCTAGGTTGATAGTTGGTGCTATTGGTTTGGGGGTGGCAGCAATTATGATTCCATTTGCACTTAATTATGCAGGTGTGAGCGAGGATGCATCAAATCTAGGCGAGTATATTGATGCTAGAGCTAACTCTAACCAAGATGGTGGCAGTTCACTGGATATTGCTTCGTTGCCACTACCGTTGCAAATGTTTACGTATTTATTCAGGCCATTGCCTTTCGAGGTGCGCTCAATTACACAGTTGTTAGCTTCAATCGATAACATGGTGCTTTTATACCTTTGCTATGTAGCTTTTAAAGCTAGAGCTATAGTAAGAAATTTAACGCTTCCTGGTAATCGTGTATTTATGTGGTGGTATGTATTGATTGCTTGGGTATTACTATCCATGACTACAGCTAACCTTGGCATTGCTATGCGTCAAAAATGGATGTTTGCGCCAATATTAATATTTTTATTAATTTCTATCATTGCCGCATCAGAGAGCAAAAATAAATAATGAAAAAATTTGCATTAATAGCCAGTTACCCTGGCTCAATATTAACCTTCCGTGGTGCGCTTATTACAGCAATTCAAAATCAGGGTTATCAAGTACATGTGCTGTGCCCCGATGCTTCATCCGAACTTAGATTTGAGCTTGAAGCTAATGAGGTAGTAGTACACAACGTACCATTGCAGCGCACAGGCTTAAACCCAGTAAGTGACTTTAAGACTATTATTACCATGGTCAAACTACTTAAGGAAATTAAGCCAGAATATGCCTTAGGTTACACTATTAAACCGGTTATTTACGGATCGTTTTCTGCCAAGTTGGCAGGTGTTAATCATATAGGCTCGCTGATTACTGGCTTAGGATATGCATTTACTGGTGAAGCAGCAGGTAAGCGTAAAGTTATACAGTCTATTTTGCATAAGTTATATAAACTAGCGCTTAGCTTTAACAGCACCATCTTCTTTCAAAATGGAGATGATAAAGCGTTATTTCAAAAACTTAATCTACTACCAAAATCATTAGATCCTATCGTTGTGAATGGTTCGGGTATCAATGTTGAAAAGTTTGTATCGGTCCCGCAACCAGATCAATGTGATTTTCTTTTGATAGCAAGGCTCCTAGGTGATAAAGGCGTTCGTGAGTACGCTGCAGCAGCAAAAAAACTAAAAGCTTCTCACCCCGATTTGACTTGTCGGCTGGTTGGGTGGATTGATGAAAATCCCGATGCGATTAGCCAAGTTGAACTTGATGAGTGGACTTCTGAAGGTTACATTGAGTTCTTAGGGAAACTTAGTGACGTTCAAGAAGCCATCGAGCAAACTTCTGTATATGTTCTACCATCTTATCGTGAAGGTACACCGCGCACAGTGCTAGAAGCGATGGCAATGGCAAGACCAATTATTACAACAGATGCTCCCGGATGCAAAGAAACGGTGGTCGATGGTGTGAATGGTTACTTTGTTCCAGTAAAAGACAGCGATAAGCTTTATCAGCGAATGGTTGAGCTGGTAGAAAGTAAGGTTCTGGTAAAAAAAATGGGCGAAGCTTCACGAAAAATGGCGGAAGAAAAGTTTGATGTGCATAAGGTGAACGATACAATGCTATATGGGTTAGGTATTAAATAATGAAACGATTAATCGATTTTTTATCTTCTTTTATTGCACTGGTTTTGTTATCGCCTATAGTGATTTTAGTCGCTTGGAAGATTCGTAAAAACCTTGGCTCCCCAGTTCTGTTTCGCCAAACTCGCCCAGGGTTGAACGGAAAGCCATTTGAAATGGTGAAGTTTCGCAGCATGAAAGATGCGGTGGATCAACAGGGCAACCCGTTACCTGATGACGAGCGTATGACGCCATTTGGTGATAAGTTACGCTCAAGTAGCCTAGATGAATTACCCGGTCTTTGGAACGTTTTGAAGGGAGACATGAGTTTAGTCGGCCCTCGTCCTTTATTAGTGCAATATCTGCCCCTTTATAACAAAGAGCAAGCTCGCCGCCATGATGTTCGCCCCGGGATAACGGGTTGGGCGCAAATTAACGGGCGCAATGCAATCAGTTGGGAAGAAAAGTTTGAATTTGACGTTTGGTATGTTGATAACCGTACCCTTTGGCTAGATATTAAAATTCTTTTCCTAACGGTAAAAAAAGTCTTCGTTAAAGAGGGGATATCAGCAGAAGGCCATGTCACCATAGAACCTTTCACTGGTTCACAGCATCAGGGTAATAACCAGTCATGAAAAGCTGCGCCATTTTAGGGGCGAGTGGGCATGGAAAAGTAATCGCTGAGATAGCCGAACTTAACGGCTATAAGAATATTGTATTTTTTGATGATCGTTGGCCAAGCTTAAAATCCGTTGAAAATTGGTCTGTGTCTGGTGATACAAGTACGCTTATTTCTAACGTGAAAGAGTATGACCTGACTGTTGTCGCGATCGGTCACAATGCGACTCGCTGTTCCAAACAGCGTGAATTGACTTCTGCGGGAGCAAACTTTGGTGTACTTGTTCACCCAAGTGCAGTAATAAGCAAGTACGCCAATATTGGCAAAGGTTCGGTTGTTATGGCGAATGCGGTCGTGAACCCTTTTAGTCATATTGGTGTGGGCTGCATTATTAATACTGGCTCGACTGTTGATCATGACTGCAAGCTAGCTGAAGGTGTACATGTTAGCCCTGGAGTCAACTTGGCGGGTGGCGTTGAAGTTGGCAAAAATACTTGGATCGGAATCGGAAGCCAAGTTAAACAACTTGTTGTTATTGGATGTGATACCGTCGTTGGCGCAGGTTCAACGGTTATCAATAATGTTCCAAATTTTAAAACCGTCGTGGGCTCTCCAGCTCATGCGCTTATCAAATCATAAAAATTAAAACTGATTAGGTGACATCGTGCTTAATACATCATTTTCCCCATGGCCTTCGTTTACTCAAAAAGAAGCGGACGCCGTAAGTAAGGTTGTACTTTCAAATAAAGTTAACTATTGGACGGGTCAAGAAGGTCGTGAATTCGAAAAAGAGTTTGCGGCTTGGGTTGGCTGTGAATATGCAGTGGCTCTGGGTAACGGTACGCTAGCGTTAGATGTCGCATTAAAGGCATTCGGGGTTGGTCAAGGTGATGAAGTAATCACCACATCGCGAACCTTCTTGGCATCGGCTTCCTCTATTGTAACTGCAGGCGCGACGCCTGTTTTTGCGGATGTCGATTTGAACAGCCAAAACATTACGGCTGAGTCTATTGAGGCGGTATTAACACCAAAAACCAAAGTTGTGATTGTTGTTCACCTTGCAGGCATGCCAGCCGAGATGGATGCAATTATGGCGCTTTCTGAAAAGCATGGTTTAAAGGTTATTGAAGATTGTGCTCAAGCGCATGGTGCGAAATACAAAGGTCGCAGTGTCGGTACTATTGGCCATATTGGTGCTTGGTCCTTCTGCCAAGACAAGATCATGACTACAGGTGGCGAAGGCGGTATGGTAACCACTAACGATAAAGATCTATGGTCGTTTATGTGGTCTTATAAGGATCATGGTAAAAGCTTTGATGCTATTTACAACCGCGAGCACCCACCAGGCTTCCGTTGGCTACATGAAAGCTTTGGTACCAACTGGCGCATGACAGAAATGCAAGCGGTACTTGGTCGTATACAAATTCAACGCATGGCTGAATGGACGCAAAAGCGTCAAGCAAACGCAGCTGTGTTTGAAGCGGCGATTGCTGATCTTACTATTGTTCGCAGTGTCGATATTCCGGAATACATTGAACATGCCGAATATAAGCATTATATGTTTATTCGGCCTGAGCATTTAAAACCAGGTTGGACTCGCGATAAAATTGTTGATGCGATTGTTGAACGCGGTGTCCCTGCATATCAAGGCAGTTGTTCTGAGGTTTACCTTGAAAAAGCATTTGATGGCACAAGTTACAGGCCTGAAACACCGTTAAAGAATGCAGTAGAGTTAGGTGAAACTAGCTTAATGTTTCTAGTGCACCCAACCTTAACGCAGAGCGAGATTGAGAAAACGGCGGAAGTGCTTCGTGCTGTTTTACTTGAAGCGCAAGCTTAATAGCTTTCATGAGTAAAAAGGTTTTTTCTTTTGGTATTTTTGATCTCAACATTATTGGCTTATTTGTTTGAGTTTCCAATACATGAGATGCCAGTTAGTTTAAAATCCTTTCTTAGATAGACCAAAAATGCCCCAATAAGTTAAAGTTGTCGAACTGTTGGGGTGTTTAGGTCAGTAACAAATTTAAGCTCGAAGTAAATGTTTGGGTTGGAGTTTGCACACTCTCCTTGTAAACCCTAACCATGTTCAATACATCCACTAATGCAGTCTCTGTGGTTTATTAAATACCAACAAATAAGAATAACTTTATGCAACGTCTAAACTTCATATGGCACCTTTCTCGTTTTAAAAAGCGGGTTATCAGTGTTTCTATTGATGCTTTACTCATTATATTTGCTCTGCACATTGCGCTGTGGACAAGGCTAGGCGATTTCCAGTTTTTGAATGATGGCGACAACTTATTACTGACAGGCTTAACAGTAATAATGACGGTGCTTATATTTACTAAATTAGGGCTTTATCGCGCAGTACTTAGGTACCTTACCTTTCAAGCGCTGTTTGTGGTAACGGCAGGCGCAATATTGTCGGCAATCTCTTTGGCTCTGTTTGCGTATTATCTGCAAGAACCAGTCCCTCGTACGGTGCCTATTATTTACGGTGCTTATTTAGCTTTGTTATGTGGCGGCTCTCGTTTGGTGGTTCGCAATCTTGTCGCGACGACGTCGAAAGATTCACGTCAAGAAGTATTAATTTATGGTGCGGGCTCAGGCGGTCGACAATTGGCTGTCGCGTTAAGAGCGTCTGAAAACTATCGAGTACGCGCGTTTATTGATGAAGATAAAACGCTCACCAATACGATGATTTTGGGTTTGCCCGTTATTGTATTAGACAAAGCGGAAAGGTTGATTGAGAAGCACGATGTTTCTAAAATCTTGCTCGCGATCCCCAGTGCTTCTCGTGCTCGCCGTAAGCAAGTATTGGATTTACTGGCGCAGCTGCCCGTTGAGATTCAAACCGTTCCTGAAATGGCGGATATTGTGTCAGGTAAAGCAAAGATTGATGAGCTTACCGATGTACCTATCGAAGATTTGCTTGGTCGTGATGCAGTTGCACCTCAGCAAGCTCTGATGGAAGCCAACATCAAAGGCAAAGTGGTGATGGTGACCGGTGCTGGCGGCTCTATTGGTTCTGAACTTTGTCGTCAGATCCTTAAACAACAACCTAAAACATTAGTGTTGTTTGAAGTGTCTGAATTTGGCTTGTACCAAATTGATCGTGAGCTTTCTTTAGTTAAAGAAACCAAAGGTTATGATGTTGAAATCGTTCCACTGTTAGGCTCGGTGCAGCGTTCGCATCGCTTGTTAACCTCAATGCAGTCTTTTGGTGTCCAAACGGTTTATCATGCCGCGGCTTATAAACACGTTCCTCTCGTCGAGTACAACGTTGTCGAAGGCGTGCGTAATAATGTTTACGGGACTTACTATACGGCTAAAGCGGCGATTGAAGCGGGTGTTGAATCATTTGTGCTTATCTCGACAGACAAAGCGGTACGCCCAACTAACGTGATGGGGACAACCAAGCGTATGGCGGAATTAGGCCTGCAAGCTTTGGCTGAGCAAGAGAATCAAAAAGAGCACGGCACACGTTTCTGTATGGTTCGCTTTGGTAATGTACTTGGCTCTTCTGGCTCGGTTATTCCTCTGTTTAAAAGGCAGATTAAAGCCGGTGGCCCACTTACTGTTACCCACCGCGATATTACCCGTTTCTTTATGACCATCCCTGAAGCGGCGCAGCTGGTTATTCAGGCGGGCGCTATGGGTAAAGGCGGTGATGTGTTTGTTCTTGATATGGGCGAATCGGTCAAAATCACAGACCTTGCAGCAAACTTGATCAACCTTTCAGGCCTTTCTGTTAAGAATGAAGAGAACCCTCATGGTGATATTGAAATCCAGTTCTCCGGCCTGCGCCCTGGTGAGAAGCTCTATGAAGAGTTATTGATTGGCGATAATGTATCCCCAACCGCTCATGAGCGAATCATGACGGCACAAGAAGTGTTCTTACCGATTAATGAATATGACACGCTACTTGAATCTTTGGATTTTGCTTGTCATAACCTACAACATGATGCGATTCGCCAGCTTCTTCTCGATGCACCAACCGGGTTTAAGCCGACAGATGGGGTAGGGGATTTGGTTTGGAATGCTGCTCAGAACCAAGAAGAGCTCCTTCTAGAGCCTAGAGCCTAGAACCGATATTGGGTTCGGTTATTTGAATTATGACCTTCCGTTAGCGTGTTTTTTACACAATTCTTGCGAAGGTGTTCTGTTTATTGTCCATAATTACTATGAGCTTTAATAGCGATATGAGGCAGTAATCATGATAATAGATATTTCATCTAATCAAGAAATTGAAGAAAGTTTGGATCAAATATTGTGGGATGATTTTAGCTTTCAATATGTTACCAACAAAACCACAGTGATAGAGCAACCAGCAGTGCATGATCTAAAATCACAGGACGATGATGAAGAGCATGACACTGAGATTAATCTTCTAAACTGAAGAGCCGCGAGGCTACCGTTGTTCCGCTTTTTCAATATGGATGGTGGGGATATAAGTATTCATATCCCTACTTTACTCCCTTCTAAAATGACGCTTTTTTTCACATTCGATCATCCTACCTGCGCCCTTTCTTGATCTTCCACTACAGTTTTGACTGTAAACTGTAGTAAAATTACGCTAATTTGTTTTTATACCGATTTATTTTGAATTGAACGAGGTCAGTCCTATGTCAGCTAAGAAGCCAATGGCTCTAGTGATCCTTGACGGTTACGGTTACCGTGAAGACAACCAAGACAACGCTATCGCGAACGCTAAGACTCCAGTTTTAGACGGTCTTATTGCTAACCAACCTAACACGCTAATCTCGGCTTCTGGCTTAGATGTAGGCCTACCTGATGGCCAAATGGGTAACTCTGAAGTGGGTCACACCAACATTGGTGCGGGTCGCGTGGTATACCAAGATCTTACTCGTATTACTAAGTCAATTTCAGATGGTGAGTTCGGCCAAACTGAAACGCTAGTGAACGCTATCGATAAAGCGGTGAAAGCTGAGAAAGCGGTTCACATCATGGGCCTTATGTCTCCAGGTGGCGTTCACTCTCATGAAGATCACATCTACGCAGCTGTTGAAATGGCAGCAGAGCGTGGCGCAGAGAAAATCTACCTGCATGCATTCCTAGACGGCCGTGATACGCCGCCACGCAGCGCAGAAAACACACTAGCACGCTTCCAAGAACTGTTCGCTAAGCTAGGCAAAGGCCGTGTGGCTTCGCTTATTGGTCGTTACTACGCAATGGACCGTGATAACAACTGGGATCGCGTTCAAGAGTCTTACGACCTGCTGACTCAAGCAAAAGCAGAGTTCACATTCGACACTGCTGTGGCTGGTCTAGAAGCAGCTTACGCTCGTGACGAAAACGATGAGTTCGTTAAAGCGACTGAAATCAAAGCTGAAGGCGAAGAGTCTGCCGCTATCGTTGATGGCGATGCGGTAATCTTCATGAACTACCGTGCTGACCGTGCTCGTGAAATTACACGTGCATTCGTTCCTGATTTCGATGGTTTTGCTCGTAACGTATTCCCAGCGATCGATTTCGTGATGCTGACTCAATACGCAGCAGACATTCCACTTCTATGTGCATTCCCACCGGCTTCTCTAGAGAACACTTACGGTGAATGGCTATCGAAGGAAGGTAAGACGCAGCTACGTATCTCTGAAACAGAGAAATACGCGCACGTTACTTTCTTCTTCAATGGCGGTATCGAAGACGAGTTCGAAGGCGAAGAGCGTCAACTTGTTGCTTCTCCAAAAGTAGCAACTTACGACCTACAGCCAGAAATGAGCGCACCAGAGCTAACTGAAAAGTTGGTTGCAGCAATCAAAGGCGGCAAATACGATGCTATCGTGTGTAACTTCCCTAACTGTGACATGGTTGGCCACACTGGCGTTTACGATGCAGCGGTTAAAGCGGTAGAGTCGCTAGACGAATGTCTGGGTAAAGTAGTTGAAGCAATCAAAGAAGCCGATGGCCAACTGCTTATCACTGCTGACCACGGTAACGCGGAAATGATGGTAAACCCAGAAACGGGCGGCATCCACACTGCACACACTAACCTACCAGTTCCACTTATCTACGTGGGCAGCAAAGACGTTGAGTTCAAAGAGGGCGGTAAGCTGTCTGACTTAGCGCCAACGATGCTTTCTTTATCTGGTATCGCAATCCCGGCTGAGATGTCAGGTGATATTTTAGTTAAGTAGTCACTTAACTTTCATCGAATACTAGAACGGCTGCACGCGAGTGTGGCCGTTTTTTTGTATCTGGAATTTGAGTATAGATGCGAGATACGAGTAAACGGGATTCGAAGAGCCTTAAGAGCAGATGGGTGGTATGGGTAAACGAGATGCGAAGAGCTTAAGGGCTGGTGCATGATGCGAGTAAAAGGGGTTCGAAGAGCTTTAAGGGCAGGTGCGGGATGCGAGTAAACGGAATTCGAAGAGCTTAAGGCAGGTATTGGGTGAGAAAAACATGCAGGATACAGGTAGGGGAGAACATAAGGGCACGACCTTAAACAAAAGACGAAAAGAACAGTCTTGATGAATATCGAAAGAGTGACATTTCTTGAATGATTAGGTAGCTTAAGGCTCATACTATACTTGTCTTTTACCTTATATTTAGGCTGTTTATATGAACTCAAACCCAGACCGTTGGAAGCAACGACTGCAAAACTTAATGAAAGCGCAGCAAAGGCTTGAGAGAGCGTGCTCACAAGATAGCTACAATGAGTTAGAGCTCGCTGGGTTAGTACAAACTTTTGAATTTTCTTTCGAACTGACATGGAAGACCCTTAAAGACTTACTTGAGTTTGAAGGGTTTGATGTGGCTTCGCCGAGGAGCGTTTTTCGTACGGCCTTAGAAGCTAAGCACCTGTCTTCGGAGCAGTGTGAGATTATGCTTGAAGCACTCATAAAACGAAATTTATTGTCCCACACCTATGATGAGGAAAATGTCCTTGAAGCTCAGTCACTGATCTTAGAGTCATTTTCACCAGTGATAGGGCAAGTCACACTCTATTTAAAGCTTAAATGTGATCAAGAGGGTCAATGCGAACAAGAGGTTAAATGTGATCGATAGTTATTTGGTTAAACCAGACTCGGTCGGCCTTAAGCCTCATCAGTATCAGCTGATTGAGGATATTGTTTTGAATCATGCTTTAGTCATTCATGCCTGGGTATTCGGTTCTAGAGCCCTTGGAACTTATAAAGATAACTCCGACATCGATATTGTTATCGAGGGGCATGGGATTTCGTTAAGTGTCGTCGCAGGCTTGCAAGATCGTTTAGAACAGTCGTCGCTTCCATTCAAGGTTGACTTGCTCGTTAAGCATAGAATTACATCAAGCGAGTTACTTGCCCATATTGACACTTATGGGATTAAACTAAAGTAACCGAACGTATTATTATCAGCGTAACGGTGATGTTGATTCTTGAACCGATTGTTTACGTTTTGCCAGTTTATCTCGAATCTGAGTACCTGAATTGACTCGGTCATGTTTTTTATCATCAATAGAAAACGATAATAGTTTCATTAGCGCTATAGCTCCATCTCTACGCTTTCGATCTTCATAAGATTCAATCGTATCAGTGGACATTACCATCACCTCTTTGTATGAAATTTTAAATATAGACTATATGTTGTCTGGTGATAATGGCGCTTCTTGATGGCGAAATTTTATATTATTGATCTAGTGAGATAAGGTTTACTTCTTTTTATTTAAGATCGAACGCTCAAAATCTAACAACCACTCTTTGCGATTCATACCGCCGGTGTAGCCGGTTAATGTTCCATTCGCGCCGATGACTCTATGGCAAGGCACAACAATACTAAATGGGTTCTTGCCATTTGCACCACCCACAGCTCTTACTGCTTTTGGGTTATCCATTATTTTCGCTTGTTCACCGTAACTGATGGTTTCGCCATAAGGAATGGTTGTTAAAGCTTGCCAAGCTACTTTTTGAAAGTCAGTGCCTTTTATCGCTCTTAATGGCAAATCGAATTCTATTCGATGACCTGCGAAGTACTCATCTAACTGTTTCGCTGCCAGTTGGCAAAGGTCATCTGGATTGCTAATCATTAGCTCTTCGTGATTTACATGGTCAATTTCAATAAGCGACACACCATTGCTAACAATGATCATCTTGCCAATTGGTGCGTCATAGAACATTTTGTAAGTGGTGTCTTCCATGTCATCTTCCTTTTTTTAGTCTTTTTCTGCTCTCAAGCTCTTCGAATCTCGTAACTGCTCTTAAGCTCTTAAATCTTTTCGCATCCCGGTTACTCGCATCTCGTATCTGCTCTTATATCTTTTCGCATCCCGTATCTGCTCTTATATCTTTTCGTATCCCGCATCTGCTTTACCCCTTACACGAAGCGCAAACAAGTACCCTGAAATACCGCCGACAATGTTCCCCAAGGCTAAGCCTATAAACAGCCCTTCGACACCATCAATTTGGCTGCCTATCCAAGCGAATGGCAAGGTAAAGACAAACAAACGCATGAAGCTCCATTGAAAGGCTTTGAGTGGTTGATGCATGGCATTCATGCCGCTGATCAACATCATCACAATACCTTGGAATCCATAGCTAAAGGGCACGACTAACAGGTAATGCCACAATATGCCTCGGACGGATTCTTCTTGAGAGAACAGGGCAGCCAAAGGAATGCTCAACGGCACCATCATTAAGAAAATCAAACCTTGGAACATCACAGCAAAACGCATACTCAGAAACAGTGCCTTAAAACTGCGTTGTGGGTTGTTTGCGCCAAAGTTCTGCGCCATGAAAGGCGTAAGCGCCGAAGTAAGAGACATCAACACAATGATAAGAATGGACTCGATACGTTGCGCTGCGCCATACGCCGCCACAGCTTCAGTCCCTTGTTTGGCCAGCATCATCATGATGATAGCGCCGGCAAGTGGGTTCAGAGCGTTAGACAAAGCCGCTGGGGTGCCTATTTTTAAGATCTGTCGCCAGTCACTGACGATGTTTGTCAGCTTAGGCGGCGCAAGCAGTTTTTCTCGCACCATCAATACGTAGAGTGAGCCACACAACGCACCAAACCAACTGAAACCACTGGCAATCGCAGCGCCTTGAATCCCCAGTTCAGGGAAAGGCCCATACCCGAAGATAAGTAGCGGATCTAAAACGCCATTGATAAGGCCAGCCAGTAGCATAATCTTGGCGGGTGTTTTCGTATCACCGGTCGCTCGAATCGCGCTGTTGCCTGCCATGGGGATGACCAACAATGGGATCGCGAGATACCACACCGACATGTATTCCGATATCAGCGGCAGCAACTCTTGCTTTGCTCCTAGCAGGGTAAACATAGGTTCTAAGGCGATAATACCTAATGTAGACGCGCAGCCGACCAGAAGCAGAGCCAGCAATAAGCCATGACAGGTAAAGCGTGCTGCATTTTGTGCGCTGCCTTGGCCAAGCAATCGACCGATACATGTCGATAAGCCAATGCCAATCCCCATGGTGATGCAGTTAATCGCAAAGGTAACTGGAAAGGTAAAGCTCACTGCTGCAAGTGCTTGTGTGCCGAGCAGTGAGATAAAGAAGGTATCGACCAAGTTAAACATCAAGATCGCCACCATACCGAATATGGTCGGTATGGTCATGGTACGCAATGTACTCTCAATTGGGGCAGTTAATAGCCCGTGCTTATCTTGCATGCAAAACGCCGATAGAAACCAAAAGCGTAGGATAAACAGATGCGGGATACGAGTAAACGAAAAGCAGGGAAAGATGAGGGGTGAGAATCTGCACTTTAGCTCACAATTTTTTCGTTCCCCCCTTGGGATCTTTCACATTGTCCCCAACATATTGTTTGACCCACGCTAATCGTGGCAACTATCAAAATTTAAATGGAAATTATCAGGAGATAAGACCGATGAATATCCGTCCTCTACATGACCGAGTTATCGTTGAGCGCCAAGAAGTTGAATCTAAATCTGCTGGTGGCATCGTTCTAACTGGTTCTGCCGCAGAAAAATCGACTCGCGGTATCATTCTAGCTGTCGGCAAAGGCCGCATTCTAGAAAACGGTTCAGTGCAACCGTTGGACGTAAAAGTTGGCGATACCGTTATCTTTGCTGAAGGTTACGGCACGAAAACTGAAAAAATCGACGGCAAAGAAGTTCTGATTATGTCTGAAAACGACATCATGGCGATCGTCGAGTAATCTATTTTTCATTTAACTCTCAGTAAAAGTTATCAGAGCCAGTATTGGATGATTCATATCGTCATTCCAGAAATGAGGAACGAATTATCTGGAATCTAAACAGAGTGCGATTTGAGTAGATTCTGAATCACGTTCGTCCCTCACTGTTCAGAATGACGCGATAACGCTGAGACGCCCCGAAACAAAGAATTTGAAAGGAAATTAAGATGGCTGCTAAAGACGTTAAATTTGGTAATGACGCACGTATTAAAATGCTAGAAGGTGTAAACGTTCTGGCTGACGCAGTAAAAGTAACGCTAGGTCCTAAAGGCCGTAACGTTGTTTTAGACAAATCATTTGGCGCACCGACTATCACTAAAGATGGTGTTTCAGTTGCACGTGAAATCGAACTTGAAGACAAGTTCCAAAACATGGGCGCGCAAATGGTTAAAGAAGTGGCTTCGCAAGCGAATGACGCGGCGGGCGACGGTACGACTACAGCAACAGTTCTTGCTCAAGCAATCATCACTGAAGGCTTAAAAGCCGTTGCTGCTGGCATGAACCCAATGGATCTTAAGCGCGGTATCGACAAAGCAGTTATCGCTGCAGTTGAAGAGCTAAAAGGCCTTTCTGTTCCATGTGCAGATACAAAAGCTATCGCGCAAGTAGGTACTATCTCTGCGAACTCTGATTCGACAGTAGGTAACATCATTGCTGAAGCGATGGAAAAAGTAGGTCGTGATGGCGTAATCACGGTTGAAGAAGGTCAGGCTCTACAAGACGAGCTAGACGTAGTTGAAGGTATGCAGTTCGACCGTGGTTACCTATCTCCTTACTTCATCAACAACCAAGAAGCGGGTTCTGTTGATCTAGAAAGCCCATTCATTCTTCTTATCGACAAGAAAGTTTCGAACATCCGTGAACTTCTTCCGACTCTAGAAGCAGTTGCTAAGGCATCTCGTCCACTTCTTATCATCGCTGAAGATGTAGAAGGCGAAGCGCTTGCAACTCTAGTTGTGAACAACATGCGTGGCATCGTTAAAGTGGCTGCTGTTAAAGCGCCTGGTTTCGGTGACCGTCGTAAGTCTATGCTGCAAGACATCGCTATCCTAACTGGCGGTACGGTTATCTCTGAAGAGATCGGCCTAGACCTAGAGAAAGTAACGCTAGAAGACCTAGGTCAAGCTAAGCGTGTAACTATCACTAAAGAAAACTCAACCATCATCGATGGCGCGGGCGAAGAAACAATGATCCAAGGTCGTGTTTCTCAAATCCGTCAACAAATCGAAGATGCAACGTCTGACTACGACAAAGAGAAACTTCAAGAGCGCGTAGCTAAGCTAGCTGGCGGTGTTGCAGTAATCAAAGTAGGCGCTGCAACTGAAGTTGAGATGAAAGAGAAGAAAGACCGCGTTGAAGATGCACTTCACGCAACTCGCGCTGCCGTTGAAGAAGGTGTGGTTGCTGGTGGTGGTGTTGCACTTATCCGCGCTGCATCTAAAGTTGCTGGCCTTGAAGGCGACAACGAAGAGCAAAACGTCGGTATCCGTGTTGCACTACGTGCAATGGAAGCGCCTATCCGTCAAATCACGAAGAACGCAGGTGATGAAGAATCTGTTGTTGCTAACAACGTTCGTGCTGGCGAAGGTAACTACGGTTACAACGCGGCGACTGGCGAATACGGCGACATGATTGCAATGGGTATCCTAGATCCAACTAAGGTAACTCGCTCTGCACTTCAGTTCGCAGCGTCAGTTGCTGGTCTTATGATCACAACAGAAGCGATGATCACTGATAAGCCACAAGATTCTGGCCCTGCAATGCCTGATATGGGTGGCATGGGCGGTATGGGTGGCATGGGCGGCATGATGTAATCATCCCCCTTTCTCTATAGCAGAGAAAGTCACACATAAGCTTTAGAAAACGGAGACTTCGGTCTCCGTTTTTTTGCTCTTAAGCCTTATTTATTCGCATCCCGTATCTGTATTTCAGCTTCACCATCACTCTTTTTTTCCAAAGCTCCTTGGTCAGCCTGCCTTGTGCGTAAACTGTTGTTCATCAATTTTTTGCAGCATCATGTCACGCTTAAATGGTTTTGGAAGATAATCGTTCATTCCACACTCGAAGCAACGTTTAATATCATCATCGAGCACGGATGCCGTTAAAGCGAGGATATGTGTTGCCTGAAGTTGCAGGTTTTCTTCATAGCGCCTGATTCGCTCTGTTGCCTCAAAGCCATCTACATTCGGCATCATGCAGTCCATCAAGATAAGGCCGATGTCTTGATGATGCTCTTTATATAAATCAATCGCTTCTTGTCCATCATTGGCAACCCAATATTCAATCCCTAACTTATCTAAATTGATACATACCACCTTCTGATTTACGCGGTTATCTTCAACTATGAGGACTTTTTGACGTACAGTCGCTTCTATCGGCTCAGGTTGATGTTGAGGGGGTTGTGGCTGTGACCTTTCAAGCACGGAGTTCAACATGCTACTTAAGCGGGAACCGAGCATAGGAAGAGTCACATAGCCTGAGATAAAATGACACTCACTCATAGGATCACTAAGATTATCTTTCACTATGATGATTTTCACCTCTGGTGCTAAGCGATGCAGTGTTTTGGCTTGGTTAATATCTTCCATCAAAGCGATCTCTGGGAGGTCAGTTGCCGCCAAGTTTGTTTCGATTGATTTTAGTTGTGGTGAGTAACCAAGGCGGAACAAGTCATCGAGTAAAAGTTTCGATGGCGCATCTGAATAATAGACAACGGTTTGTTTACGATTTTTATGTTCAGAATGATCTGATGGCACTACGGTTAATTGGAAATGAAAGCAACTGCCCACGTCCTTCTCTGACTCAACGTTTATCGAGCCTCCCATCATTTCCACCATACGTGACGAAATACTAAGCCCTAATCCGGTCCCCGCAATATTGGAGGTGATGTTGGTATCTTCTTGGCAAAACGCTTTGAAAATGTGCTCTTGTTGGTCTGCTGCGATACCAATACCCGTATCTCGAACAGAAAACTCGACCACACACTCTGTTTCCAATGATGGAAGCCGTTTAGCGGTGAATACGATAGAGCCTTGTTCTGTAAATTTGATCGCATTTGAGGCTAAATTCATCAACACTTGGCGAATTTTATTCCCATCAACATGAATGTACTCTGGGAGCTCGCCATCAATTTCAACTTCCAACTTAATCTGCTTTTGATAAGCTTTAGAAGAAATCAGAGTCACGCTATCAAACAGCAGCTCTCTTAAGTCTGTCGTATGTGGATTAATTTCCAGTTTACCCGATTCAATTTTGGACAGATCGAGAACATCGTTGATCAACATAAGTAAGGTTTGAGAAGAGGTATAGATAGTCCCAAGGCCGTCTTTCTGTTCTGCGGATAGTTTGGTTTCTGCCAGTATTTCTGACATACCAATCACGCCATTAAGCGGTGTCCGTATCTCATGAGACATATTGGCAAGAAAGGCACTTTTTGCACGGTTTGCTTGTCGTGCTTTCTCTTGTGAAACAATCAATTGAGTTTCAAGTTGACTGGCACGCCACACAACATAAAGCAGCACCAGTAACGTCACCCCTCCTAATGCGGCTGTCGATAAGTAGCTGTACGACTTTATCTGCGTCAGGCTCTCTGCGATCTGCTTGGGTGTTTCGGTGAAAAGTAAGTTGAGCTCATCTTCAACATGATAAATACTGCTGGTGAGTTCTCCTTTGAGGCCGCTATCAGAGCTGTACCCGACACTCTTTAACCCTCGCTGCAATCGCCAAAAGTGGCGTTTAAAATTATTAAACGAAGCTAATGCACTGATCGTTCGGGAATTCTGTTCTATTTCATCTTGGATTTTGAATAATGAATCGACAATCTTATCTAATGTTGTCTGATCAAAATCGGTAAAGAACTGATACATGAGATCTTGTGTTTCTAAAGTCAATTCTTCAAGCTGCACATTATTGGATTCATGTACGAAGCGCTCAAGTGTCAACGCTGCATTTTTTAGTTTCTCAATGAGCCCAATTTGGTCCCTCTTGCCATGTATGCTGACTAACTCAAGGGCTAATAATGTAAAGGCGGTGTGGTACTCGTCGAGATACTCGACAACTTTGGCATAATTAAAAGAAATATTGAGGTCGCTTCGTACGATTTTCCCATCGATCTCAGCCAGCTTTTCGATCAGCTGACTTCGCTTTATATTGAGTTGTTCTTGAATCTCTGGTTGCCTTGTGGAAACAAACTGCTGCTCTTGTCGTCTGACAGAGAGCATAACGCTATAAGCTTCAGAAAGACTGAGCTGGAGATTAATCATGTCCTGCTCTTTGTTCTTCAGAGCATGGCTAACATAGATATAGAGGCCTAAAAATAACACGATAGCCAAAAAACCACGCGAAATAATCGCTTTAATGGTCTGTTTATTCGTAGGTTCCTTAACCATGCTATTCCCGCTGTTTCATATCGTTCTATTCCTATATTAGAATTTAGTTTATTTTCAGAATTTTACGAACATTAGTTTTTGAATACCTGAGGTCTGTTGAGCTTTTATCAATAAATTTTTTAGGATGACATCGCTTTAGATGCGGCAATAAGTGTGTGGGCTATAAGCTTGTGAAACATGTTGATTTTCTCGCCTAGATTTTTGTTTGGAATAATAAGCGTTAGAGCGGAGGTTTCGGTCTCTGTTTTTTTTGCTTTTCGCATCTCGTTCACTCGAATCCCGCATCTGCTCTTAACCATTGCTCTTTATGATTTAGCGGCTTATATTCAACAGTACAGTTATTACATTGATTTAACATGGGTAGCTGTTGAATAAAGGACAATAAATGCTTGATTAAAAATGGATTAATCAAGTGAACAATAAGTCAGTGGAGACTCCCCAATGAAAAAACTACTTTCAGTACTTGCTGTGTCGGCAGCAGTAATGGCACCGGCAGCATTTGCTTCTTCGCCTGTTATGTTTTCAACGTTTAACGGTTTCAACGCACCTGATTCAGATGCGGTTGGCGGTGTGCGTTTGGCTCTGCTTCACGGACAAGTAAACGACCTTAAAGGTGTCGATCTTGCCGTTGTTGGTATGTCTGAGACGCAAACGACCACAGGTGTGAACCTTGGTATTTTGGGTGCATCAAAAGTGAACCAAGAAATGACCGGTGCATCTCTGGGTTTCTTCAACTGGAATACGGGTAAAACAACCGGTGTTAACCTTGGTGCTGTGAACATTACTAATGATGTGAAAGGCGCGAACGTGAGTTTTGTAAACTACTCAGAAGGTAACACTATGGTTGATGTTGGTGCAGCGAACCTTTCAGAAGTGTCTACGGTTCAGGTTGGTATCTTCAACAAAACCAACAAAATCGAAGGCGTACAAGTTGGTCTGATCAACTGTGCTGACAACGGTTTCTTCCCGTGCTTCCCGATTGTAAACTTTGCTAAGTAAGGCTTAGTGTTACTATAGTGATTCATAACGCCTAAGTGCATCTGACTTAGGCGTTATTGCAACTCAACATTTTCTTATAGATATCCAAACGCCCCTCCAAAATAGATAAGCATATTGTTTTATATTTTCTATTGCAGTATTTTTACTTATGAGTACAATGTGCGATAAATTCCTAATGATGATTTATATGCTTTGATTAACCACCATACCGTCGATTTTAAAAAGGCTTTCTTAGGCCTGACCGCCAGTTTTTTAGTAGTTTTGAGCTTGTTGCTCGTTGATTCAGCGGAAGAATCAGATAAACAGTATGGAATGGAAAACCAAGGCGTAACACGCTCTTTAGCGGAGCTCACACAGATCATAAATGCGCTTGAGTACAACATCACTGCGCTTTATCCACTGCATGGGGATACCTACGTATTCTCGCATGACAAAAAGATCGAGGGTGAGACGTGTTACTTCACCAGTGAGGAGCAACATGCCCCTCGTTTTGATTTTATGTTCTCTGGCCCTCGCGAGATGTGCAACCCGGAATCGGACCTTTATACCGAAGCGGGCAAGCGCCTGTTCATCGCGCCGACCATGGCTTATTTTGCCAATACCATTGATACCATCTCTGCGATTTATTTCATTTCAAAAGAGAAATTCATTATCTCTTCGCCTTCTGATTTTGCCAGTTACATTAAGGGCGACACCTTTGATTCGGTTGTGAATAGCAGGCCTTATTGGGTGAACACGATTCGCTTTGGCTTAGCTCAAGGGCAAGACCAAGTGGTGTATACCGGCCAATATGATGACTACCTGACAGGTCAGAAAGTGGTGACCTTAACCAAAGGAATCTACGTTAATGGTGAGTTTAAAGGGGTGTTGGGTGTCGATGGTTATGTCTCGAACCTAGTATCGAACCCTACCCATGGCTATAAAGTCACCAGTACTCGAGGCGCAAACAAATACGGGTTTATGGATTTTACGTATTCCAAGCCTCTGTATGTTGATGACATTAACACCCAGCTATATCTGAGTATTGAAGAAGATAAGAGCGAGCACTTTCTGCATGTATTGGAGATGGAGAAGATTCAGCTTTCGATACTGTTGGTTTTGTATCTGCTCTCGGTTTTATGGCTATGGCGCTTCTATACAAGACAAGAGCACCAGCGTTTAAATGAGCTAGCAATGCGCGACCCATTAACGGGCTTGCTGAATCGACGTGGTTTTGAAGCTCGATTACTGGCGCAAGATGAAGAGCCGATTATTGGTGTTGGTGTGTTTGATATCGATGATTTTAAAGTGGTTAATGATCAGTATGGCCACAAAACGGGGGACGAGGTGATTTGCCATGTTGCTCAGTTGATGCTGAACTGCGTTAGGCAGCAAGATATCGTGGCACGGTTTGGCGGTGAAGAGTTTGTTGTCGCGATTACGGGTGAATCGTCTGAGTTGCTTTCATCGATCTTTGAGCGAATTCAAAACGACATTAGCCTACAGAGTTATCGATGCCCTACGGGTGACAAGATTAGTATCTCAGTGTCTGGTGGCGCGACGCTTTACTCTTTGTATAAGTTCGACAGCGTAGGGCACTTGTGGGAAAACCAGAGTATTCGTTCGTCTGATGAGCAGCTCTATAAGGCAAAGGCTGCGGGTAAGAATCAGGTGTGTATTCAAGTGTATTAAGTTCTCCCAAAATAATGCGAAGCCTAGTCGTTTGACTAGGCTTCTTTGTATCATTGGCATTACCACTAAGGCTATCAAGTGCTGCGCTATTTCTTCACGCGACCTTTTCGCATCCACTTTTGGTGAACGCCACGACGTAAGCTTTGGAAGCTGTTTTCCACTTTATCGACACCAAGCAGAATCACTAGCGCCATTAGCGTGATAATGACCGATTGGGAAAGATGCCCTAGTGCGATCATCATACCTAATGCTGCGAGTACCCAGATAATTGCGGCTGAAGTCACGCCATGAATCTTGCCATCCAGTGTCATCATTACACCAGCCCCAAGAAATCCAACACCCGTAATTATCTGACCAAGCACACGAGCTTGATCGAGTGTGTTGGGGGATAGGCTGATCGCCATGGTGAGGAAGAAATAGGTACCACTGATGATCAGAATCGACGTTCGGATTCCGACGGGTTTACCGCGTGTTTGCCTTTCGATTCCGATTAAAGAACCACACAGCATGCATGCAGCGAGGCCTGCCCAGCTAAAGGGGGCAAGGTTGAGAGTTTGTTCTATAAATTGTGACATATCACCCCTCCTAAAAATTTAGAATAGAGCCGAGTATGCTAATAATAGACCGGACGATCGAACAAAAACTTTTTGTCTTAACGATTGATAAAGATTACTTAAAACCTAGCAGCCGCTTGTTGTTAAGGTGAAGGCTGGTGTCGTGGTCTCTGTCGCTTCTTGGTACTCAAGGTAGCAGTTATCAGCCTGTTTTTTTCGGCTAGAAGGCGCATAAAGAATAATGCCATCATTTGCATCTGTGTTGGTAAAGAACCAGTCAGCTCGACCCGTATCCCAAACAGCATCTAGAAAGGTTGATTCGATGAGCTGTGACCAAGTTTGATCGTTCATCGCTGCAGGATAACCATAGACCACTGAGATATTGTCACCCTCAACATTAATCGATGCGCTAGCTGCTTTATCTAAGCCCAATGCTGATGTCTTACCATAAAGCATAGCACTTGCACCCTCCATTCCGCCTTTCAGGCCATTTAATGTCGAGATACGCGCATCAGTTTGTAGGTTGAGGAATTTAGAAGCTGCGGTGACCGACACAATACCTAGAATCACGATTACCACGACCAGCTCGATGATGGTGAAACCTCTTGAGCTGAACCTAAGCGCTGGTTGAGATGTGGTTGCTGGTGGAGCAACTGAGGTATTGTGTTTCATTGATACAACTTCTCTATTCAATGTGTAGGTCGAGTGGTGTCTTGCTGCTGCGCCCGCCAATCTCACGGGTTAACTTCGGTACTAGGTAGCCTGAAACCTCAGAGATTAATCCTTTAAAGTGATGTTTCGCTTCTTCATCTGAAATATAGAAATGAGCGGCGCCCTGAACCTTATCAAGTACATGCATATAGTAAGGTAAAACACCGACGTCGAATAGCTTTTCGCTTAATTCTTTCAATGAGTTAGCGCTGTTATTTACGCCTTTAAGCATCACGCCTTGGTTGAGCAGAGTAGCACCACTTAACTTAAGCTTGTGGAAAGCTTGTTTGAGCTCTAAGTTAATTTCGTTGGCATGGTTAATATGGCTCACCATCACCACATTAAGGCGAGTTTGAGCTAACAATTGGCATAGTTCATCCGTTACTCGAGCGGGAATCACAACCGGTAATCGGCTATGAATTCGAGCGGTCTTTACATGTGGAATCTGTTCGATGGCATTGATCAGCCATTCGAGTTCGCTGTCTTTTGCCATCAGTGGATCACCACCTGACAAGATAACTTCGTTGATCTCTGGGTGAGCCGCCACATAGTCGAGACTGGTTTGCCAAACCGACTTCGAGCCCTTGTTATCTTGATAAGGGAAGTGACGACGGAAGCAGTAGCGGCAGTTAATTGCGCAACCGCCTTTCACAATCATCAGTGCACGGTTCTTGTATTTGTGCAGTAGCCCAGGAATGGCGTTGTCTTGCTCTTCCAGTGGATCAGCGGAATAGCCTTGGTGTACCTCAAACTCTTCGCTTAGCGGTAAAATTTGTCGTAGCAATGGATCGTGTGGGTTGCCTTTTTCCATTCGTTCGACAAAGCTAAGAGGTACCCGAAGTGCAAATAACTCACGAGCAGCGAAGCCTGCTTGCCATGGTGTTGGGTCTATTTCCAATGCCTCAAGCAGTTTTGTCGGGTCAGAGATCGCATTCGATAGTTGTTTGAGCCAGTTTTGCTCAACAGATTCGACTTTTCGGGTTATGATATGCGGCATTGAAATTAACTCAAAGATGTGGAAGAGAAAATCATGGCGTCAGTAAGCACCAATGAATTCAAAGGCGGTTTAAAATTCATGATGGATAACGAGCCTTGCTCAATTATCGAAAATGAATACGTTAAGCCAGGTAAAGGCCAAGCGTTTAACCGTGTTAAACTTCGTAAACTGCTGTCAGGCAAAGTGTTAGAGAAAACATTTAAGTCAGGCGATACAGTAGAACTAGCGGACGTTGTAGACGTTGAACTAGGCTACCTATACAGCGATGGCGAATTCTACCACTTCATGAACAACGAAACATTCGAGCAAATCGCTGCTGATGCAAAAGCAGTAGGCGAGACTTCTAAATGGTTAGTTGAAAACGACGTATGTACTCTAACGTTGTGGAATGATAACCCTATCACAGTAACTCCACCAAACTTTGTTGAGATCGCAGTAACAGAAACCGATCCTGGCCTTAAAGGCGACACACAAGGTACTGGCGGTAAGCCTGCAACTCTAGCAACTGGCGCGGTAGTTCGCGTACCTCTATTCATCGCAATCGGTGAAGTTGTTAAAGTTGATACTCGTACTGGCGAATACGTTGGTCGTGTGAAGTAATTGACTTCAAGTATCTGAAAAAGGTCGCTTAGGCGGCCTTTTTTTGTACCTCAATATTGGGGAAGAGCAGATACGAGTAATACGAGATGCGGGATACGAAGAGCTGGAAAATCAAGAGTGAGTAAGCCAGATGCGATTCACAATGGTCACAAGGTTACATTGTGTGACCAGCATCATATTTTGGTTGTATTCTGGATGAAAATCAAAAATTTTATCTAACTTATAGATTTACAAGGTGTTTTTGGCGTTTATATATCGCAACAAAAATATCTCAATACAATATGTGGCTGTTTAGTATTGATTTTGTGAATGTGTGTGGTGGGAAGGGAAGCTGATTACAATATTGTTAGAATGAGTAGAGTCTACTAGCTTTATACGCGATGTTATTAAGCAACTATGTGGATATTAATATGAGACTTAATGCAATTACGTTGGCTCTTGGTTTGGTTAGTATCGTCGGGCTTTCAGGATGTGATGACGATGATACAACCGTGTCAACCACGACTCCGAGTGAGACTCCCTCGACTCCCAGCTCCCCAGCTGAAACGACTAAATACAGTGTGACTGCAATTGATGGTTATTTACGTCATGCTCGAATTTGGTTAGACCTTAACGGTAACTACGTCTTAGACGACGGTGAGCCTAATGCTATTTCTGGTGATGGCGGAGTTGCAGATTTAGACGTCACCGATGTCGACAACCCTGAACAGTACCCTGTCGTTGTGCAAGCGATCTCCGGGCAGACGATTGATGAAGATGAACCTGATGTTACGGTGTCTGACGACTATATTATGTCAGCCCCTCCAGGTGAAAAAGATGTCACCCCTTTGAGTACGCTAGTTCACGTATTGATCGAGCAAAACACTACAGATTCTGACGATGCTGCTGCGGTTGAAGCAGCAAAGCAAGCTGCCATTCAGCAAGTCGCTGATCAGCTAGGCTTAGATGAAGATGAAATCTTAGGTGATTTTGTTGAGTCAGGTGTTGAGGCTGCCGCTTATGCCGCTGAAAACTTGGTTGATTCAAATGTTTTGCCTTCATCTCCTCAAGAGTTGCAAGAAGTTGCTGAAAGTGAAGATAAAGGGACTAAGTTTATCTCTGTGACTGCATCTGTGAATAATGAAATCAAAAAGAAAATTGAAGAAGTTGCAGGTGATAGCGATAAGACATTTGATAATGTTGGTGGTGCGACAGAGGGTGTCGATTTTTCTAATGACACAGATGATGACGGCGTCCCCAATGACTTAGATGACTTTCCGAATGATCCCGATGAAAGTCTGGACTCCGATGGTGATGAGATCGGTAATAATGCCGACCTAAATGATGATACGGTGGACGGAGAAGATGACATCTACCCTGATGCCAATGATGCGTTTCCAACGGATCGTTCTCGTGCTGGTGACCATGATTCGGATGGGGTAGACAGTATTGATGATGTCTTCCCACAAGATCCAACCGAGTGGGCTGATAATGACTCTGATGGCTATGGTGACAATCAAGATGTATTTGATAATGACCCAACCGAATGGGCAGATACGGACGGTGATGGTGTTGGTAATAATGCCGATAAATTCCCATCGGATCCCAACGAGTCCTTAGATACGGACGGTGATGGCGTTGGTAATAATGCCGATGAATTCCCAACCGATGCGACCGAATGGGCAGATACGGATGATGATGGCTTAGGCGATAACGAGGATGACCCGTATCCAAACGATACGGATAACGACAGTTACAACAATGATGTTGATGAATTCCCAACCGATGCGACCGAATGGGTCGATGTGGACGGTGATGGCGTTGGTAATAATGCCGATGTTCATCCAGAGGATGGAAATAAGTCAATTGCTGATGTTGTGGCCAATGTTAGTGCAACTGATGTAGCAATTTTAAACATAACAGATCGCGATATCATTACACTGGATATTGAGGTCGAAGAAATGGTTGAGACACTGAATAGCGGAGAGATTGTTACCACCATAACTACTCAATATATCACTGCTGATGACGTGGTATATGGCACGACACAAAGTGTCGATCACCTGTTAAATGATGACTTTACTCGTATCCAGACCTTTGCGTACGACTATAACCTCGATGGTACTGCACGTTACGAAGGCATGTCTCTTGAAATTGGTACTAGAACCGAAACAAACGAGACATATTGGCGCTATATCGATGAGGCTGATGCATCTCTTGAGGGCGGTTTCGGCGGTAATGGTCGTGTCTATGAACAAGGCGTAGCCTTAACATCTAGAGTTCACCCAAATGACTTATCTCAAATAGATACAATACATAGTGTATCAGTGGAATTTGAGGACGTCGCAGAGGGCGTTCAAGCGGTCGAAACGTTAACCGAATACACGGTAAATGGCTTTGATATCGACGATGTTCAAACCCATCAAGCTCAATGGGCTCAGACTTTAACCACTGTAACGCAGGATTACGTGCAGAGTTTCGTGGAGTCTAAGCAGGACTGGGGTGCAGACGGTTACATCAATGTTGAACTTCGATTTAATAATATCCCTGATGGTAGCTATGTCTACGAATATTCGACACCAGTATGGGCGAATCCGGAGGATGGTGAGTTCCATGAATACGCCGATTTTAACTTTAACGATGGTAAGTGGGACGAGCTCACCTCGTACTGGAACTATTACCGCAAAGAGGTGCTAATCAATGGTGATGTTCTTGAAAGTGGAGAGCGTTCGGTTCTAAACGAGGAAACGAACACACTACTCATTGTCGATAGTGATCCAATCAATACCTTGTTCCAAGAATGGAATGCCGTGTCTCGTTCTGTCAGTGATGTGGAAAAAAATAAACACATAGAGTGGCAGCACTACCCATTAGCGGATTATTCATTTACGACTGACACTGATAATGTCGGACAGGCCTATCGCGTTTACCAGAAACAATCTAATGGCCTTTGGGTTGCTACCTCATTTGATGAGTGGGGAACACAAGCGGTTGTTGATCTACCACAACAGGTAGAGGATGCCCGTGCTGATGGCACAGAGTTGGAGCTTATTGATGACCAAATCATTCCAGGCCTGAGCCGATACGCTACGCTGTTACCTACAAGCAGCTTCCAATACGATGACAATGGGCCAATTCAATGGCACGTTGTAACGCAAGACTACCTATTGACTTATACGGGTATTCCAACACTGGTTACATTGAACCTTGGTGATAGTGGTGTGGTTTCTGGTTCGTTCACCGGAGTGAATGACGTTGATATGGTGCTTATGGTCCCGGATGTTGAGAATCCTTGGCCTTGGCACAATGCTTACTATCGCAGGGGCATAGACACTTGGAGCATGGACCTAACGGAGGAAGCGTTTAGTTGGCATAACAGTCTAGGAGTGTTCTTCTTAGACGAGACAGCTGCGCAAGATTATCTTGCAGAGTTTTTAAATCAAGATAGCGACGACGATGGCTTTAAAGACTACGAGGATGCTTTCCCTAATGATCCAAATGAATGGGATGATAGTGATGGTGACTATGTTGGCGACAATAGCGATGCCTTCCCTTATGACTCATTAGAGTGGGCGGATTCTGATAGTGATGGTTTAGGCGATAACCATGAGAATGCAACCGAAGGTTTAGATCCGAATAATGCTGATTCAGATGAAGACGGCGTTTATGACGGTGAAGACCTTTATCCAACCGACCCAAATAAGTGGACTATTACCGCCCAAGAGTTTGCGGAGCAAGAGGGGACTCTTTACGGATTCTTCAGCGATTGGAGCGAACTATCGTTCGTAGATATTCTGTTTAAAGAAACCTTGAGTTATGGCGGTGATACGTTAACCCTTACGGAACTCATACAGTACCGTGGTGATCAATCCTTTATCCAGCTACCACTTGAAGCTGAGGGGGACGTACAGCTCACTGAAAACGGCTGGCAAACTCCGGTAGGTTATACGATAGACTTCTCTGGAGAGCAACTTATTGCCTATCCAGAAGACAATTCCAGTTTCTATTATTCAGTAGAATCAGAAGTGGTAAACCTATCGGGTATGGCATTGTATGAAGTCTACTTTGAGTGGTTCGACTTCATGGAAGAGGCGAGGTTCGCTGAAGGCTCACAAGCGGTAATGTTTACCTTCTCTCCAGCCGTAAACCAGTACTTCCTATGGGAGGGTGGTAGTCCGTACGTGAGGTTCTCTGACGTCGGTTATGATACGGATGGTAGCTCTATTACAAGTCTGGACGACATTATTGTGTCGCAGTCGGTCGGTGAGTCGGTTTCCACAGATCTTACTACCTCTGTTGGCCTCTATCTAGACTTTGATATCGAGTTAGTGAGTGATGGCACGGCGCATTATTACTTCTTTGATTGGGACGCAGGAACGGCAAGTCGCGTCGCTACTGCGGATTACTTACGTTACACATTACACGGTGAAGATATCGTCGAATTTACCGTACCAGTTGAGGCTATGCCCTACATGGGAGAGGGGGATACGCCTACCATGATCTTTAGCATGTACAATGGTGAACTTACGGTAGGTGAGATTGAGGCGCCAAGTGCTGAACCGTCGGACGATACTATGTACGCTTTCAATGGTATTGCCGCACAGTCTATAGAAGATGGTGTAGTGTTGAGCGATTACCTATTTACCTGCTACTTGGGTGATAGCGATGATCAGTCAAGCCCAATCATGGCTGACTATGAGCTTGCGATTACGGATTGTGGCGGTCGAACTCACATTACCAGCGAAATGGTCGAGGGTCTAAACTTCCAACGCGTTAAAGGCAATGGAAATACTCGTGACTACTTGTTCAATGCTGATGGCACAGTGCATGTGTTGAAGGGAGAGGGCGGTAACTATACTGACGATTGGGTCATAGAAGATGGCTTGGTTAAGATCAGCTATTCTGATGAATCGGAGAGCTTCACGACTTACTGGGCACTGTTAGATTCGTTGGATGATACGTGGTCAATCAAGTTCTATGAGAACGAAGTTGTGGACGGTCAATCAAGTAGCTATATCTGGATGGATACTATTATTCAACAAGATCGTCCGATTGTGCTTGAAGAGTGCTACATCGGTGATGCAGAACCTGTTGAGGGGCAACCTATCCCGAGTATGAGTGACTACGAAACGGCGATCACGGATTGTGGCGGTCGAACTCACATTACCAGTGAGATGGTCGAGGGTCTAAACTTCCAACGCGTTAAAGGCAATGGAGATACTCGTGATTACTTGTTCAATGCTGATGGTACTGTACATGTATTGAAGAGTGAGGGTGGTGACTATATCGATGACTGGGCCATAGAAGATGGCTTTATTAAGGTTAGCTATTCTGATGAATCGGAGAGCTTCACGACTTACTGGGCGTTATTAGAGTCAATGGAGCAAACTTGGTCAATTAAGTTCTTCGAGGAAGAAACGTTAGGCGGTGTGACTGAAAGTTGGATATGGGCAGATACCGTGGTGCAACAAGATAGAAACGCTCTGCAGTTTGACCCGACTAACTTGGTATTGATGGAGTACGATGGTAACACCCTCTTTTTCCATGATAACGGCAGTATGAGCTATATCGGCAATGATGGCACTGAGACCTATGGGAACAGTTGGATGAAAACTTCAGCTAATACCATGATGATAACTTATGAAGATACCTCAACCGAGCAATGGGTACTTTTATCACAAACTGATGATGAATTAACTATCTCTAGGGATGGTTCAGAGGAGGTGCTTACAAATGTTACCTACGAGGGAACAGTAACGGTCTGTGAGGATGGTGATTCACCGTGGGATGATTTTACGGACCAACCCTCTGACTTTGGCACTCGTTCGGACTATGACAGCGCAGTCGCCAACTGTACCGTTGGTGGTGCTCAGTTTATAGAGTCTGATTTCACAGGTAATGGCAGTGAAAGTTCTCGTTGGGAGCTCATCGATCTTTGGGAGATAAATGGCACCGTCATGGCTGTAGTTGAAGAAGAGGTTGTGTTCCATAGTAACGGTACTGGCTACTTTGACGATGATGAGGGATTGTTCGGGTTCGATTGGGTGATTTTGAATGGTGAGGTGACCTTAACCATAACCGAAGAGGAATTTATAGGAGCCAAAGACACCTGGAATAAGGTTGATCAAGATGGAGAGTATATTACGACTAAATCCTTCTGGAGCGATCCAACCTGGAGCAACCCTGCGCCGGCAGAGGGAGAAGCTGAGATATTCTCGGGTGTGATGCGATTTGTGGGGTTTGAATAGCCGTAACGCATAGACTTATCATCTAACATAGAATAAACGCCTAGGGTCAAACCTAGGCGTTTTCTATTTAACTGTTAAATCATAAAAATGAAGATAATAGACAGTGCGCTGATTAGGCCTGCAACGAAGTAGCAGCCCACTTTACCTGCAACGCCGACGTGGAACTTAAGGTCGTGCATGCCGTGGTGAAGGCGGTGCATTGCGTGCCACATTGGCAGTGCTAGCGTACCGATGATGAATAGCGCACCGATAATGCTGGTGGCAAATTCAGACACACGCTCGTAGCTCATTGCGTCCGCATCGATGATGCCCATTGGCACTAAGATACCTAACACTAGAACCGTGATTGGTGTGATCATCGCGAACCAAGTACCGCCAGCGCCAAATAGGCCCCACCAGATTGGCTCGTCAGAGCGTTGTGGGTTGTGGTTAACAGGTTTTACTTTGTAATTTGTGTTCATAACGAAAGCTCCTTACACCACAACAAGAACGATTAAAGAAATAAAAGCCACCGCTGCCCACTGGGTCAGTACGATGATTTTTTTATCAACCAATTTGCCTTTAAGACGGATTGGCATTACTTGAGGCATCATGCTGAAGAAGGTTTGAGCGTGCAGCAAGCTGCCTAGCAGTGCCACGATGTTGATACCAACGACGATAGGGTTCGCCATAAAGCTCAACCAACCAGCCCAAGCTTCAGGGCCTTTCACTAGTGCACCCAAACCGAAGGTTAGGAACAGAGTGAATAGAATCAAAGGCAGTACAGTCGCTTCACGTAGCATGTAGAAGCGGTAGAACGGATGGTTGCTCCACCACGTTCTCTTCATCTCACGAACATAAGGCTTACGATTGCTCATATTATGCCTCCTCTGCTGTTTTTACTTGCGATCCGTCTGGCTTGAACATCGAGATAACGAAGTCCATTGAAGACTCAACTTTACCTTGGTTTACTGCAGCCGCTGGGTCTACTTTCTTCGGACATACGTCAGAACAGTAACCTACAAACGTACAGCCCCAAGCGCCATTGTCGCCATTGATAAGCTTCATACGTTCAGCTTTACCATTGTCACGGCTATCTAGGTTGTATCGGTGAGCAAGAGCAAGTGCCGCAGGGCCGATGAACTCAGGGTTTAGACCAAACTGAGGACATGCTGCGTAACACAAACCACAGTTGATGCAGCCAGCGAACTGCTTGTATTTCGCCATTTGCTCTGGAGTTTGGATGTTCGTGCCGTCTTCTGGCTTACGGTCGTTACCGATGATGTAAGGCTTGATCGCTTCAAGGCGCTCGATGAACGGCGTCATGTCGACAATCAAATCTTTTTCGATTGGGAAGTTAGCCAAAGGCTCAATTTTGAAGCCGTTTGGATAATCACGTAAGAAGCTCTTACACGCCAGTTTTGGCACGCCATCAACCATGATGCCGCAAGAACCACAAATCGCCATACGACAAGACCAACGGTAAGACAGGTCTTTATCTAGGTTGTCTTTGATGTAACCGATCGCATCAAGTACTGACATGGTTTCATCAAACGGCACTTCAAAGGTTTGAAAGTGAGGTTCTGCATCGTGCTCAGGGTCATAACGCAGGATTTCAATTTTTTGGATTCGATTCGCTGACATTATGCTTGCTCCTCTTCGCTCTTCTTCGCATTCTCTTCTGCTGCTTTTTCAGCGGCAGCGGCTTTCTCTGCAGCTTCACCGTACAGACGAGCTTTAGGTTGAGATTTGGTGATCTTAACGCCGCTGTAGTCGATGGTTGGTGCTGCATCTTCGTTGTAGAAAGATAGAGAGTGTTTCAGGAAGTTCACGTCATCACGTTCTGTGCAGTTGTCGTCTAGACGTTGGTGTGCACCGCGAGACTCTTTACGAAGGATCGCTGAGTGAACCATCGCTTCTGCAACTTCAAGACCGTAACCCACTTCGATAGCGTAAAGTAGGTCAGTGTTGAATACTTTGCCTTTGTCTTTAATGCTGATCTTCTTGTAGCGAGCTTTCAGTTCAGTGAGTTTGTCGATGGTCTTTTGCATCAAGTCTTCTTGACGGTAGATACCACAACCCGCTTCCATGGTGTGACCCATTTCAGTGCGGATATCAGCCCAGTTCTCATCGCCTTCTTGGCTTAGCAGACCTGCGATGCGATCTTCAACCGCTTTCACTTGCTTCGCGATAGACTCTTCATTCCAGCCTTTGAATTCTGCTGCACGTTTCACGGCTTGTTCACCCGCTACGCGACCAAATACAACGAACTCAGCCAGAGAGTTAGAACCTAGGCGGTTTGCACCGTGCAGGCCAACTGAAGCACATTCACCAACGGCGAATAGGCCTTTAATGCGAGTTTCACAGGTACCGTTAGTTTCAATACCACCCATGGTGTAGTGAACGGTTGGACGAATTGGGATTGGCTCTTTTGCTGGGTCGACGTTTACGTACGCTTTTGCTAGCTCACAGATAAACGGTAGGCGTTCTTGCAGGTACTCTTCACCAAGGTGGCGAAGGTCAAGGTGTACGACATCACCAAGCGGGTGCTTGATGGTGTTGCCTTTCTGCTGCTCGTGCCAGAATGCTTGAGAAACTTTGTCACGAGGACCCAGTTCCATGTATTTGTTTTTCGGCTCGCCCACTGGAGTTTCAGGGCCCATGCCGTAATCTTGCAGGTAACGGTAGCCGTTCTTGTTGACGATGATACCGCCTTCACCACGACAACCTTCGGTCATCAAGATGCCAGTGCCCGGTAGGCCTGTTGGGTGGTATTGAACGAACTCCATATCACGCAGTGGTACACCGTGGCGATAAGCCATTGCCATACCGTCGCCCGTTACGATGCCGCCGTTGGTATTACAGTGGTAAACACGACCTGCGCCGCCGGTTGCTAGAACAACAGATTTTGCTTTGATGGTAACAAGCTCACCTTCAGACATGTGAATCGCGATTAGGCCTTGTACTTCGCCATCTTCAACGCCGCTCTGGTTTTCTACGAGAAGGTCCACCACAAAGTACTCATCAAATCGTTTGATTGTGTCGTACTTCATCGAAGTCTGGAACAGAGTATGAAGCATGTGGAAGCCGGTTTTATCCGCTGCGAACCACGTTCTCTCTACCTTCATACCGCCGAATCGGCGTACGTTTACTTCACCGTTTTCTTTACGACTCCATGGGCAGCCCCATTGTTCCATTTGGATCATTTCGCGAGTCGAGTTTTCAACAAAGTATTCAACAACATCCTGTTCACATAGCCAGTCGCCACCGCCAACAGTATCGTTGAAGTGGTTATCTAGGCTATCTTCGTCTTTAATTACCGCTGCTGAACCGCCTTCTGCTGCCACCGTGTGCGAACGCATTGGGTAAACTTTAGAAATCAGTGCTACTTCCAATTCAGGATTAGCTTCAGCTGCTGCAATTGCTGTACGAAGACCAGCGCCGCCTGCGCCGATGACTGCGATATCTGTGGTAATTGTCTTCACAGTTATTCTCCAGTGTGATGCGGAGTATTCCGCTTGTTATTATAAAAAGCATTTAGAGAGTACTTAAACGGCATCAACCGTTTATCACCCCTAAGCCTTAAGTGGTAGGTTCAGTGTAAGAGAGGAAGGTATTCGAAAAGTTGATGCATTTGGGTTTTTAGGTCGGTAGTGCATATGGAGGCATAGAAATTATAGGTTATGTGACTGCAATCACGGCAATGAATTGTTGATAACGATTAACCCACAAGACTTGTGTTAACGGCTTGTTGAGTATGATTTTTGTTATCAATGTGGACGTGAAAGCTGTATTGATAATTGTATTGTAGAACGTAATTTTCTGGCTTCATTAAAGCAACATTTTGCTTCCATCTATAGAAAGATAGAAGCTTACAAAAGAGGCGAAAGGTGGTAATTTCCGTCGCCTAGAATTCAGTAATATGGAACTTAATAATGCACTCAACATGGCAACCAGCCGCAACCATTAAGCAGTTAAAGCAACGTGCTGATATCCTTAATCAAATCCGTCAGTTCTTTGCTGAGCGAAACGTGATGGAAGTGGATACGCCTGCGATGAGCCACGCCACGGTGACGGACGTGCATTTGCATACTTTCAAAACTGAATTCGTAGGGCCGGGTTATGCGCACGGTCAGCCTCTATTCTTTATGACTAGCCCTGAGTTTCATATGAAACGTCTATTAGCGGCCGGCAGTGGCTGTATTTATCAAATTTGTAAGTCTTTCCGGAATGAAGAAAATGGCCGTTACCACAACCCTGAGTTCACCATGTTGGAGTGGTATCGCGTTGGCTTTGATCACCATGACCTGATGGATGAAATGGATTTGCTGTTACAGCAGGTACTTAAAGCAGGCTCAGCACAGCGAATGACTTATCAACAAGCCTTTATTGATGTGTTAGGTGTGTGTCCCCTGGAAGATTCGATGGCTACGCTAAAGCAAGCCGCAGCAAAACTTGGGCTAAGCGACATTGCAGATCCAGAACAAGACCGCGATACCTTGCTGCAGCTGCTGTTTAGTATTGGGGTTGAAGCTAAGATCGGGCAGCAAGTGCCTGCGTTTGTTTATGACTTCCCAGCATCACAAGCTGCACTAGCCAAGATTAACCCGAATGATGCTAGGGTAGCGGATCGCTTTGAGGTGTATTTCAAAGGGATTGAATTGGCAAACGGCTTCCATGAACTCGATAAACCACAAGAACAACTTCAGCGCTTTGAAGGTGACAATGCCAAACGTATTGAGATGGGCTTATCGCCTCAACCGATTGACCATCACTTGATTGAGGCATTAAAAGCGGGCTTACCAGACTGTGCGGGTGTTGCTTTAGGTATCGACAGGCTAATCATGCTGGCGCTGGGCTACGACCACATCGATGATGTGACGGCTTTCCCGTTCCCACGTTCTTAACTTTTTGCTTTTGTTTTACTGAGAGTTAATAGTCCTTAGCTAGTAACGGTTAACTATTAACTCTCAGCTTTCAATCCGCTTCGCTAGCTAACCAGAATACCTGTGCTCTATCTGACCAAAATGCCGGTGCCTACTAGCTGACCAGAATCCCAGTACCCACCACGGCAACAATGGCACCTATCCAAGCGTAGGCATTTGGCCTCTGTTTGGTGTACAGCCAGAGTATTGGTAACAACATGATGGGCGTGGTTGAAGATAACAGAGCGACCATGCCGACATTACCTTCCTGAAGCGCATACAAGATCAGCGTCATTCCCACCGCCATCGCTAAAAATCCGTTCACTGCGGTAATCGCAAATATTTGACCATTCATCGGGTTGATTGCGCGTGAGAGCTTAGCGCCAGTTAGACGAAATGCGGAGTGAGCAACAAAAGCGGTGATCATACGAATCGCTGAAGCGGCAACAGGGTCTATGCTGGTTTGCATCACGGGTTTTGCAATAATACCGCCCAAGGCTTGGCAAATAGCGGCAGTGATTCCGAGAGCTACACCAATCCACACGGTGCCCTTGATGGTTTCGAGTTGGTTGTTGGCTTGTCCTCGACGACCAAAGAATATCGCGGTTAAAACGCCGCTAAACACCAAAGCCGAGCCAATCAGCTCCACCGAAGTCATGCTTTCGCTAAATAGGAAGTAACCAAGAATTGCCGAGAACACGGCGTGACAAGAGAACAGCAAACCTGCTTGGCGCGGTCCCATTCTGTTCAAACAAGCAAATAGGGCGGTATCACCAATGAAGATGCCAATTAGCCCAGACAGCATCATCGGCGTGACTAGGTCTGCTTCGACCGTTGACCAGCCACCAGTAAACCAAGCCATGCTCGATAAGATGATAGCAGTGCAACCCATGCGCCAACGGCTATAGGCGAAAGAACCTAAGTGTTGAGCAGGCTTTACTGACATCAGGCTCGCGATAGCCCAAAGAAAAGCGGCAGCAAGAGCCAGCCATTCGAATCCCATTGAAGTGTACGTCCGTGTCAAAATGTAGAAGTGGGGGATTCAATATGCACTAAACCTTCCAGATAGCAAAGACGTGATTACTATCTGGAAGGGCATTAGTAGGGATTAACGTACTAGGTGATGATAAACAGGGCGAGGTAAACCATCAGCAAGCCCACAATACCTAAGATGATGCCCATCTTCGCCATGTCTTTGCTTTCGATAAGCCCGGTCGAGTAGGCCAGTGAGTTTGGTGGTGTCGATACGGGCAGAATCATGCCAAGTGACGCAGAGAAGGCGACCACAACCAGCAAGCCTTGCAGACCACCAATCGCAACTAGGCTTTCCATGGAAGCACCAATTGCAGCGGCTATCGGCATCAGCAAGTTGGCCGTCGCAGTGTTTGACATGAAGTTCGCCATTAACCAACACACGATAGACAATGTCAGTACCACAGCTGCAGGTGACAGCGATTCATAGTCAATTGCGTGTGCGAGTGCAGCGGCTAAGCCTGTTTTATCTAAGCCAATACCAATCGCAATACCACCTGCGACCAGCCACAACACATCCCAGTTAATCAGCTTGAGTTCTTCTTTGCCCATGATGCCAGTGAGCGTAAACACAGCCAGTGGAATGATAGACACGACATAGGTGTTCATGCCGTGCAGTTTGGTGGTCATCCACAATAAGATTGTCGCAGCGAAGGTGATGTAAACCACAATCGCTCGCCAGCTCTTTCTAAATTGTCCATCAAGCTTGAGCACCATGTTTCTTTCTTTAGAAGGGAAGAGTTTTTGTAGAAGAAACCAAGCGATGGTGAGTTGGATGATCACAAAGGGTAAGCCCATCATCATCCAGCTGAGGAAGTCGATGGTATTTTCACCCGTTAGGTATTGCAGCGCGATGGCATTGGGCGGTGTACCGATTGGGGTTGCGATACCGCCAGTATTGGCAGCAATTGGAATACACAACACGAGCGCTTTGATACCCATATCGCCTTTTGGTGCAGATGCGACGATCGGGCCTAACAGCGCAAGCATCATTACCGTCGTTGCGGTATTTGACATGAACATTGAGAACACGGCGGTGATCAGCATTAAGCCGAGCATAATGAAGCGCGGTTCTGTACCAAATGGTTTAAGTAGCACTCGAGCTAGGTTGTTATCGAGTTCGTACTTGGATGCGGATATCGCAAGAGCAAAGCCACCCATGAAAAGGATGATGATTGGTGATGAAAATGCACCGAAGATGTCGGTATATTTGATTAACTCACCGAGATCGTGCCCCGCTGGTGGATTTCTGAACAGGTGTAAACCTTTGTCAGATATCATCACCAGTTCAAGCGCAATGATCAAAATGGAAGTGGCGAATACCGGAACAGGTTCAAGCACCCACAGCAGGGCTGCTAATAAGAATATCGCCAACAGGCGGTGTTGAATCAGCGTGAGATCATCGATTGGTATTGAATCTATCGGCATGAATAACACGCCTAAGGGAATCGCAAAACAAATCAACAGCTTGACCAGAACGCCAACATTGAGTTTAGGCATGTACAAAGACCCTATAAATAAAATATCTTCAAATAGAGTAAGTTATCTGGATTTCTGGTACTTGGAGACGGGTTGGAAAATCAAAAAGTTGTTTAAGGCTTCGACAGTTGTTTTGTTTTTGGTCAATCTTTTATCTGGGCAATTAGAGACAAGAGTGAGAAGCAGCAGGTGGCTGGGCAGGGTTTGAAAGATTGAGTTGTTAGAGCTTGAGTAGCAAATGAATCGGTAGAGTTAAGAAAAAGGCGCGTTCTTCTCTGAAATAGAAAAAGTAACGCGCCTTGAAAGCTTAAATGAGTTAACTCAAATTGTTAAGCTTGGTCAGTGTTTTCAGCAGAATCGGTAACAACATCGTCATTTGCTTGCGCTTCTTTGCCAGCAATGTGCGCGAAAGGTGTACCAAGAACCGTTTTCTCGCCATTTTGCATAGTGTCGTCAAACTTGATCGCATCTTTAGCGAACAGGTTGATAACGGTTGAACCAAGCTTAAAGCGGCCCATCTCTTCGCCTTTCTTCAAGATGATTGCTTTGTCACCTTGTGCAGGGTAATCCCATTTGTAAACCGAGTTACCACGAGGTGGGGTGATGGTACCTGCCCATACTTGCTCGATGCTACCTACGATCGTTGCGCCAACCAGCACTTGTGCCATTGGGCCAAATTCCGTATCGAAGATACAAACGACACGCTCATTACGTGCGAATAGGTTTGGAACGTTTTCTGCCGTTAACGGGTTAACTGAGAAAAGGTCACCTGGAACGTAGATCATCTGGCGCAGTGTGCCGTCGCATGGCATGTGCACGCGGTGGTAATCACTTGGAGACAGGTAAAGCGTTGCGAATTCACCGTCTTTAAATTCATCCGCTAGCGCAGCATCACCACCCAATAGCTCGCGAGCTGAGTAGTTATGGCCTTTCGCTTGAATCAGTTGACCGTCAGTAATTGGGCCAAATTGGCTCACACGTGCATCTGCAGGGTGAACAATAACAGACTCACCTTCAGCGATAGGACGCATGCCTTCTTTCAATTCACGCACGAAGAATTCATTGAATGTTTTAAAGTGTTTTGGATCGCTATGCAGAGCTTCATCCATGTTCACTTTGTATTGCTTGATGAACCAGTTGATGATCGCTGTCGTTAAGCCGCCCGCTTTAGCAGACGCAAGTTTGCCGACTAGGCGAGTTAATCCATGTTGTGGAATCCAGTACTGCAATCCAACTTTAATCTTATCCATTGTATTAATTTTCCAATGCTAATTGTTTTTCAATTAAATCTGTCGATGACGGTTTAGGGCGCGAGATGTTACTTAAATTCGCGCCAATTGTCAGTAAATGCACACATTTGTTCACAAAAACGCGATTAGAGATCGGCTTTTTTGTTGCGTGAATACTGACGGTTATCTTTGTTACTCGCCATGCTTTCAATGATGCGGTGGTAGTTGTCGAAACGTAATCGACTGATCTTTCCGTTTTCTACCGCTTCGCGCAGGATGCAGCCTGGGTCATCAATGTGTTTACAGTCACGGAACTTACAACCGCCAAGGTAAGGCTTGAACTCGATAAAGGCTTCAGTGATTTCGTCGGCCTCTAGGTGCCATAGGCCGAATTCACGCACTCCTGGTGAATCAATCAGATCACCACCAGAAGGGAAGTGGTATAAACGAGCTGCCGTGGTTGTGTGCTGACCAAGACCTGAGTTCTCAGAGACTTCGCCTTCTTCAATGTCTAGCGTAGGCATTAATGCATTCACTAGGCTTGATTTACCCACACCCGATTGACCAACAAAGATGTTGATACGGTCTTTGAGTTCAGCTTCCAGCTCTTTGATGCCGTAGCCAGACTCTTTACTCACGAACATCACTTTATAGCCGATCTTCTCGTACTCTTTAAGTGTTTCACGGTATTCAGCAATCTGCTCATCAGTCAGTAGATCGACCTTGTTCAGTACAACAAGCGGCGCGATGTTTACCGTTTCTGAAGCAATTAGGTAACGGTCGATAATATTAAGTGATAGCTCTGGTAGCACAGCCGATACGATAACCATTTGGTCGACGTTCGCAGCTACTGGCTTTAGGCCATCGTAGTAATCAGGGCGAGTCAGCATTGAAGTTCTCGGCTCAACCGCTTCCACAACGCCAGAAATACCGGCCATTGATTCTAAGCCTGCGCGCCAAGTCACTCGGTCACCAGAAACTAAAGTCTCGATACTACGGCGTAAGTTACAACGATGAACTTCGTTAGTTTCAAGATCTTCGATATCAGCATGTTGGCCAAAGCGCGTAATCACGAGTCCGCTTTTGGTTCCGCCAAGCATGTTCTCATCCCATTGGATAGAATCTTCTTTCTTGAGTCGCTTGTTCTGGTTGCTACGTACACGACGTACTTGACCTTTGGTTAACTTCTTTTTTTTAGCCACAATTTTTCACTTAACACATCTAACTTGATGATTGGGGACTCAAACAGGATGTTGCTGGTACCACGTGATTTCGATGGTCCTAAAGCTAGTTTGAGTATAGTTATTTGGGTATAGTACCTCTTTTACACATAAACAAATAGGCGACGCCTTATGTCCTTTAGCGATCAGAACCTTATTTGGGTTGATCTAGAGATGACAGGACTTGATCCTGAAACTCATAAAATCATTGAAATTGCTACTATCGTTACTGATAGTGAGCTTAACATCCTGGCTGAAGGACCTGTTTTGGCTATTCACCAACCTCAGAGTGAATTGGACAAGATGGACGAGTGGTGTACAACGACTCACACTGGCAGCGGCCTCGTGAAGCGAATTCAAGAAAGCACGGTTTCAGAGCAAGATGCCATCCAACAAACCATTGAGTTTCTTGAAAAATGGGTACCAAAAGGTAAGTCACCAATTTGTGGCAACAGCATTGGTCAAGACCGTCGTTTCCTATACAAGCACATGCCAGAGTTAGAAGAGTACTTCCACTACCGCTATGTTGACGTAAGCACTCTGAAAGAGCTGACTCGTCGTTGGAAACCTGAAGTGTTAGATGGTTTTTCTAAGTCGGGAAGTCACCTTGCGTTAGACGATATTCGAGAGTCGATCGCCGAGCTGCAGTACTACCGAAAAACGATTATTAACATCTAGTCGAATAAAATGATCACGTTTATCTAACTTTTCAGGGACATAAGAGCCGTTTTTTTTGCAAATCTGTGTGCTTTTACAGCAGTTGAGTAAAAAGTTTCGTAATTTTGCATTAAGGACTTGCATCACAAAAAAATGCTCTTATAATTCGCAGCCCTGAACGGAGAAAGACGTTTTCAGATTGCGATACTAGCTCAGTTGGTAGAGCGCAACCTTGCCAAGGTTGAGGTCATCGGTTCGAACCCGATGTATCGCTCCAATTTGTAGGTTACGGCGAAAGCGGTAATCGAAAGGTGAAAGACCTTTTATAATGCGATACTAGCTCAGTTGGTAGAGCGCAACCTTGCCAAGGTTGAGGTCATCGGTTCGAACCCGATGTATCGCTCCAAATTCTATTCTTAGAGCTTTGCTCAGAATGAAAATGGTTTAGTCTCATTGTCTTAAACAATGCATTCGGACGCGGGATGGAGCAGTTTGGTAGCTCGTCGGGCTCATAACCCGAAGGTCGTCGGTTCAAATCCGGCTCCCGCAACCACATTACAGTTAGGCGCTATCTGTTGCCCAAGGCGGTAAGAGCTGCCCAAGGCAGTATGAGCAGCGAATAACTAATGCGATACTAGCTCAGTTGGTAGAGCGCAACCTTGCCAAGGTTGAGGTCATCGGTTCGAACCCGATGTATCGCTCCAATTTAAAGAATCATCAACTTAATTGATGCATCCGGACGCGGGATGGAGCAGTTTGGTAGCTCGTCGGGCTCATAACCCGAAGGTCGTCGGTTCAAATCCGGCTCCCGCAACCACATTACAGTTAAGCGCTATCTGTTGCCCAAGGCAGTATGAGCAGCGAATAACGAATGCGATACTAGCTCAGTTGG